>JAJDNW010000124.1 GCA_022340465.1 Deltaproteobacteria bacterium
ACATCAACCGCCATCAAGGAGGAAAGACCATGAATAAAACAGACAACTATATCGAATCCGACAAAGAGAGAGAAGAAGGCCACGTGGACACCCGTGAAAGAAACTTCGAGTGTGAAAACAAGGATCCTCACCTGGGCTGCAACCTGGGCATCGATGTGGCCGGATAAGATTTCAACCAATCTGGGATTCTGTCACGGCATCCCCATCCGGTCTGACTGATCTAACCTGGCAACCATTGCCATGACGGAACATTTACAGTAAGAAGACATCTTCCAGAGCGCATCGCTCTGGAAGATGTCTTTTAAGGACGTGGCGATGGATAAATCGATTGTTCTCGTGACCGGCGCCACCGGCTATGTAGGCGGCCGACTGATTCAAGCCCTGCTCGACGCCGGTTATCACGTACGGGCCATGGCTAGAAACGTGGGCAAAATGAATGCCCGGCCCTGGGCCAACCACCCCCGTCTTGAAGTGGTCCAGGCAGACATCTTCGACCCGGACTCCCTGACCCTGGCAGTCGCTGGCTGCCGGTGGGCCTTTTATCTCATTCACTCCATGATTGCCCGAAAAAGCCGGTATGTGAAGGCTGACCGCGAAGCGGCTCACAACATGGTCAAGGCAGCATCCGGGACCGGTTTGGAAAGGATCATCTATCTCGGCGGCCTGTCCGCCGGCAATAGAACACCGCTGAGCCAGCATTTGCAGTCCCGCACCGAAGTCGCCCGGATTCTGCAGAGTGGTCCGGTACCCACCACGGTACTGCGGGCTCCCATGATTCTGGGGTCCGGCAGCGCGTCCTTTGAGATTCTGCGCTACCTGGTGGAGCGCCTGCCCGCCATGACGACCCCCCGGTGGGTCAGGTCGCTGAACCAGCCCATTGCCATCCGGAATGTGATCGAGTACCTTGTGGGTTGCCTGCAGCACGATGAAACCAAGGGCCAAACCTTTGACATTGGCGGCCCCGACGTAATCACCTACCGTGAACTGCTGGACATTTATGCTCAGGAAGCCGGGTTGCCCAAACGGTTGATTATCCCCCTACCGGTGCTGACCCCGACCCTTAGTGCTTTGTGGATCCACCTGGTAAGCCCGGTTCCCAAATCGATCGCCCTGCCTTTGACCCAGGGTTTGACCAGCGATGCGGTCTGCAGCGACGATCGTATCCGGTCCATCATTCCGCAAAGGCTTTTAAGCAGCCGTGAAGCCATTCGGCTGGCCCTTGACCGCATCCAGCAGGAACGGGTGGATACCTGCTGGATGGATGCAGGCCATGTACCCGCACCTGAATGGGCCCACTGCGGTGATGCCGAATGGGCCGGGGGAACCATCATGCGCTGCGGTTACCGCGTTCGCTTGAAAGCGACCGCTCGCGATGTCTGGAAGGCGGTAAGCCGCATCGGCGGCAAGAACGGCTGGTATTTTGCCGACTTTCTTTGGCGGCTGCGCGGGTTCATGGACCGCCTGGTGGGGGGCGTCGGATTGCGGCGCGGACGCCGTCACCCCACGGAAATCGGCGTGGGCGACGTGCTCGATTTCTGGCGGGTACTGGACGTCAATCCGCCCCATAAGCTTGTGCTGACCGCTGAAATGAAAACCCCCGGAGAGGCCCTGCTCGAATTTGAGATCATACCGTCATCTAATGGAGAGGTTGAGTTTCGCATGCTCTCCCGCTTTCTACCCAAAGGTCTTTCCGGCATTCTTTATTGGTATGCCCTCTACCCGTTCCACGAGTGGATTTTTTACGGCATGCTCAAGTCGATAGCCAAGACTATTGGCAAGCCGATTACTGCAGGGCCGGAACGGTATTTTGCCAAACGCCATAAATAGAAAAGGAGATACCGATGAAAATAAAAGTCACATCGGCGATGGTGGCGACCTTCTTGCTGCTTTTGGGATGTCAATCCACCAAGCCCATATACACGGTCAACCATGTCGACTTGGAGCGGTTTATGGGTGACTGGTACGTGGTTGCCAGCATCCCTACATTCATCGAAACGGATGCCTACAATGCCATCGAGTCCTATCAGCTAAACGCTGACGGTACCATTGCCACGACGTTCACCTTCAACAAGGGTGGGTTCGATGGAAAGCTCAAAACCTACACCCCCAAAGGATTTGTGGTCGAGAACACCGGCAATGCCGTGTGGCAAATGCAGTTTATCTGGCCGTTCAAAGCGGAATACAGGGTTGTTTATCTTAGCGATGATTATGGACAGACCGTCATCGGACGATCCAAGCGGGACTACGTCTGGATTATGGCCAGAACACCATCCATCCCGCAAGATGATTACGATCGCATATTGACGTTTCTAAAAAATGAGGGGTATGCCCTTGACAATCTGCGCAAGGTTCCTCATCAATGATCAGGAGAAGACAGCATGCTCAGCATTCATGGCGTACACCTGTCCTTTTCAACCGCCTCTGCCGACGGTGTCGATGCTGCCGGAACATCTTTTATCCCGGTCGTCATACACATTCCGGTATAATAGGGTTTGGCGTAGAATTACGTTGAGGTCCACAGCTGTAAAAGATACCCCATGGGAAACTTAATTTCGGAACGGTTTTTTGCCAAACGCTATTATCCCGATACATGTTAACGCTTGCCTCATGACCGTTGGCCCCAGACGATATACACCGGATCCGAGCGCAGCATATCCGGATAGTATTTGTCATTGTGCGGACGCGGCAGACCGCGCATGCTGTACGTCTGTAAATTGGTAAATCCTTCCGTACAACTGAACAGCTCCAGCACCATGCCCATACGCTCGAATTCATGGATTTCCTTCCAAACCTTCACGGCTTTTGGCTCAAACCATCTGTTGCTGAAGGCAACCAGGAAATACCCCCCGGGCCGCAGTACGCGCAATACTTCCTCGAAAACCGCCATTGGATCCACCAGATATTCGATGGAAACCGTGTTGAGGACCGCATCGAAGGACTCGCTTTCAAAAGGGAGGTTGACCGACTGGTTCAGATCTTGAACCAACACATCGCTTAAGAGAGGATTGCGTCTAAGCTCTTTTTCATTCAACCCCAACCCTGTAAGCCGGTCCAGCTTAAGGCCCTCTGGCAGGTGCGACTGCCAGCTGCTCATCAGGTCCAGCACCTGCATGCCGTCCTGCACAAAGCGGCCATAGGTGGCTTTGATAATTTCGATGGCCGTATCATCGATGTGCTGAACAAAGCGGGGTTCTTGATAGAAACGTGTGTCCGCTTCGGAATCCTGGCGAAAAAAGGCATCGTGGCTGAAAAAACTGCTGGGCTTGTCTCGCCATCTGGCCTGCATCCCGGGCCCATCGGTCAATGCCGCCAACCAATCGACGCTGGTGCCGCCGCGTTCCAGTTTCTTGGGGGCGATGTTACCGATCAAGGCGGAAAGGGAAAGATCCCTTCCCGCCAGCGGATGATTGAAATCCACGGTCATATGACCATTGTTCAGATGGACGCATCGAAAAGGCTGCCTGTTGGCGGCAAAAACGTTGCTGACATCCCTCAATAGTCCTTTCGGGTAGAACCGGCCCATCGCCGGCCCGGCAGCCGGGCGCTCAGCAAAAGGATTCCCGAACTGACTTCTTTTGATTTCAAATAGATTGCTGCTCTTTGCTGCCGGTACAAGGTCCTCCGGTTCGACATGAATATCGATCATCTCTCCTGTGTGGCGGCCCACGATGGCTTCCAACACAGCTGCAGGCATATAATCGCGCCAAATGTTGACCCCACAGGCATGGTACACATCCGTATGTGCCGCTGAATCGCTTTTCCACTTCAGGTGAAACATCAGATCCACAAGGGTTTCGTCGCTTATGTTTTGGGTGTCCATATTCACGTCCTCATTCTTCGTTTTATGGTTGGTATTTCAGTTCTTGGTTTATTAACACTCTAGCCACCCATCGCCAGATTGCAATAATAGGATAAATAGGTTTATATAGGGGGTTATAACCCTTATTATATTTCATCTAAACCAAAGGGTTACGCTTTGATATATGGTCGGGCGAGTGAATATGTTTAAGCACCCGTTTCACGGGCGGTTGGTTATTGAGAAAGGGAAAGCAGGTAGGACCTGAGATTCGTGCGTTTGTTGCGTAGACCGAATTTTATTCTCAGGTTTTTACGGTGAAAGTTAATGGTGGTTTCGGCCACATTGAGGATGTCGGCAATTTCCTGACTGGTCCTGCCGTCCTTGACCAGGGTGGCGACCTGCATCTCCTGGGGTGTAAGTATCAAACTGGCGTTGGCGAGCCGTTGCAGCAAGGGCGAGATGATGTCCTGCAGGTGGCGGTCGACAATCTCGACGAGGGTGCGATCTTTGGCTTTCAGGCGGGCATTTTTTAACTTTTCGACATACGGCAGGACGAGATCCTTGACATTGTTTAATACTTTTCTTTCCAGATCCAGTCGGTCTTCCTCCCGCTGTTTTAAAAGAACCTTCATGGCGATGTTGGCCTCTTCCAGGCTTTGCTTCTGATCGATCAGCGCTTCCTGGCTTTTTTTCAGCGCTTCCTCGGTCAGCTTGAGGGCCGTGATCTCCTCGTGGCTGGCAACGACCCTGACCGGACCGTCTCCGGCCATGCGGATGGCGCGTATGTAGTACCAGTGCTGCCCGTCTTTTGAATGGCAAGGATAATCGTACAGGAATTCCTCGATATTTCCGCTGATAACGTCCCGGATGCCTCGGGCCACTTTGCGGGCATCCGTCTCATCACTGCCCTTACTTGCATCGCAGATATCCAGATAGTTGGTCCCGCGGGCATCGTATCCATCGGGCATACCGTTTTTGACGGCAAATTGGCGCCAGGCAGTATTGGTTTCCAGGATAACGCCGTCCTGGTCCAGAATGGCGATGTGGGCGGACAATGAATTGAGCACGGTTCTGGCCAATTCGTCCTTGAATAGATCGTTCTGTATGTCTTCCTTTTCAAGAATATCGCTCATGACACCTTTACCTCTTATTTTAATGATATGATACACGATTTGCTCCTTTCTTTCAACCCGGGATATTAGGCCGACTTGAACTTCAAGCCAAAATGAGATACATGTTTCGGCAAAAGAGAATTGTCTCCAATTGCAAATCAAGTCACACACGAGAATCGGTGGATTCTCATATTTATCAGATGGTTCGACACCGGAATAGGGAGTGGCGCTGTTCGTCATCAAACTGAAAAACGAGTCAACGGGTTAAGGAGGAAACCATGCGCATCGCCGTCATTGGCGCAGGCATTTCCGGCCTGACAACTGCCTATCTTCTCAGCCAGGAACACGAAATCGTTGTATTCGAGGCCAACGACTATATCGGCGGCCACACCCACACCGTCGATGTGGAAGCCAATGATGGGCAGACGTACGCCGTTGACACGGGCTTTATCGTCTTTAACGAAAATACCTACCCGAATTTCATGGCATTGATGCAGCGCCTGGGCGTGACGTGGCAGCCGTCCAATATGAGCTTCAGCGTTCAGTGTCAAAAAACCGGGCTATACTATTCTCCCAGTACCGTGAACAGTGTCTTTGCCCAGCGAAAGAACCTCCTGCGACCTTCTTTCTATCGCATGCTGAGCGATGCCTTGCGTTTTCGGCGCGAGGCTTCTGAGCTGATCGAAACCGACGACTACAGCGTAACCCTGCAGGCCTATCTGGATAAAAAGCGCTACAGCGCGGCTTTTATAGACAACTTTATCATCCCCATGGGCGGAGCTATCTGGTCAGCCGATCCCTTTCAGTTCAGACAATTTCCCGCACGCTATCTGGTGGAATTTTTCAACAACCACGGCGTTCTGAACATTGGCGACCAACCGCAGTGGCTGGTGATCAAGGGGGGCTCGCGGCAATATATCCAGCCCCTTACGCAGCCCTTTTCCGAGCGTATTCATTTAAATACACCGGTACAATCGATAAAACGGTTTGAAGACCACGTATCCATCACTGCCAAAGGAGAAACAGCGTCGTTCGATCAGGTCGTTTTAGCGGTGCACAGCGACCAGGCGCTAAAGATGCTGGCGGATCCGACAGAAATGGAACAGGATGTACTGGGCGTTATACCTTACCAGGAAAACCTGGCGGTATTGCACAGGGACGCATCCCTGCTGCCGCCGAAAAGAATTGCCTGGGCCAGCTGGAACTACCATATTCCTAAGAACGAGAAGGGACGGGTTGCACTGACCTATTACATGAACCGCCTGCAAACCCTGAATGCGCCCGAGGAATTCTGTGTCACCCTGAATATGCCCGAGTCCATTCACCCGCAAAAAACCATTGAATCGCTCATCTATCATCATCCGGTTTACGATCCCAACAGCCTGAAAGCCCGACGACGTCAAGATGAATTAAACGGGCAAAACCGGACCTATTACTGCGGCGCCTACTGGGGCTATGGTTTTCATGAGGATGGCGTCAACAGTGCCCTGGCCGTATGCGAACATTTCGGGAAACACTTGTCATGACCAAGAGCTGCATATACGAGGGTACCGTTCGTCATAGACGCTTCCAACCCCGTGCCAACACGTTTCAATACCGCTTGTTTTTCATGTATATGGACCTTGAGGAACTGCCGACCCTGTTCGACATCCATCCCTTGTGGTCCTATGAAAAATTCAACTTCGCCTATTTTCGGCGCCGCGACCATTTTGGCGACCCATCCATTCCGCTGGATATTGCTGTCCGGAACCTGGTTGAAAAAAACCTGGGGTCTCGTCCAGACGGGCCCATTCGTTTGCTGACCCACCTGAGATACTTTGGCCACTGTTTTAATCCGGCCAGCTTTTACTACTGCTACGACAGGGATGATGTGCATGTAGATGCCATTGTGATTGAAATTCACAATACACCCTGGGGGGAGCATTTTTGCTATGTGCTCGGTGCAGAGGACAACCTGCACCCCATGAAGGACTGGCGCCGGCACACGGCCGATAAAGTCTTTCATGTGTCGCCTTTTATCGATATGGACATCCGCTACGACTGGCGCTTCCGGCTGCCGGGTGAAACCATTGGCGTCCACATCATCGACTATCAGAAGGATATGCGGCTGTTCGATGCCACCCTGGCGCTCGAGCGCCGCAGCCTCGACCGGCGGATGCTGTCCCGGGTTTTGCTTAAGTATCCGGCGCAAACCGTCAGGGTGATCACACTGATTTATTGGCAGGCCCTGCGCTTGGTTCTTAAAAAAACACCTTTCTTTACCCATCCCCAAAAGAAGGAATAGTCAAGGAAAGGACGCGACCATGACTGAATTCATCATACCCGCCGAAGCACCCGCTTTGAACGAACTGAAAACCAGCCGACTCGATAATTTGGCCCGTCGGACAGTTTTTTCGATGATGGTCAAGCTTAAGTACGGTCGCATCCGCATTGTTGAGGATAACCAAAGCCATTTATTCGGGAGAACGGATTCTGCCCAGCCGCTGGAAGCGACCCTCACTGTAAATCACCCCCGGTTTTATCGTCGCATATTGTTGAGTGGCAGCATTGGCGCGGCAGAGGCCTACATGGAAGGGCTTTGGTCAGCTGATGATTTGACAACGGTCATGCGCATCATGGCCCTCAACCAACCGGTGTTTGCCGAAATGGAAAAGGGCCTGGCACGCCTGACAAGGCCTTTATACCGCGTTTACCACTTTGCTAAAAAAAACACCAAAATAGGCAGCCGGAAAAATATACTCGCCCATTATGACCTGGGAAACGACTTTTACGCCCTGTTTCTGGATCCCACCATGACCTATTCCTGCGGCCTTTTTGAAACGAAGGGGAGCACCATGGAGGAGGCCTCGTTTGCCAAGTACGATCGCATTTGTAAAAAATTACAGCTGAAACCAGGCGAACGGGTCATGGAGATCGGCACCGGGTGGGGCGGGTTCGCCCTGTATGCTGTCAACCATTTCGACGTACACGTGACCACCACCACCATTTCCGACGAACAGTTTCGTTTTGCCAATGAACGTTTCCGACGAGCGGGTGTAAAGGATCGCATCACACTGCTTAATAAGGACTACCGTGATTTGAGCGGACAATACGACAAACTGGTTTCCATTGAAATGATCGAAGCGGTTGGACATCACTACTTTGACATATTCTTCAAGACTTGCAGCCAACTGCTCCGTGACAACGGCATGATGCTGTTGCAGGCCATCACGATCCGTGATCAAGAATTCAAGCGCTATATCCAGAGCGTGGATTTCATCAAACGCTATATTTTTCCCGGTGGCTGTTTGCCTTCCGTCGGATCCATGGTGGACGCCCTCACCCGCACAACAGACATGACGCTTTTTCATATGGAAGACATCACCCCGCATTATGCCCGTACCCTCAGAAAATGGCGCCACCGCTTTTTCAAAAACATCGACCACGTGCGTGCAATGCAATTTCCGGAAACCTTTATTCGCATGTGGGAGTATTATTTATGTTACTGCGAAGGTGGGTTCAGCGAACGCTACATCGGTGATGTGCAGATGCTCTTGACCAAACCGCTCTGCCGAAGGGCGTCGCTCCTGACGCCCCTTGAAGAGTAGCCGTTGAGAATGGTCAGGAAAAATTACAAATCATGCTGTCCCAGGCGTGATATGTCTGACTGGGCAGACCTGCCTGCCGTGCGATACGAGGCGGCACGGCAATCCCCGAGGCGAACTGGGCATAATTGACAAAGGTCCGTCCGTCAATGCGTACCTTCATGCCCTTGAGGGGGTGTTTCAAGGGAACGATCGCATGTACATTGCGGTATTTTTCCCCGGCTTCTTTGAAACCCAATTCATTTGCCGTTCGGGCCAGGCTGACCTCAAGGTAATGCCGTGACCCTTTCTCAATAAGGTTCTGGTAATCCTGGCCAATTTTTGTCAATATGCTTTTCAGGTCAGAATTCATTTTGAACCTCCTTTCTTTCGCAAAAGATAGTGCGAAACCAGCCACTCCCGGCCCTGACCATACCCCCACAGCTCGGCAACGGCCATGAAAAAAATCCGCCATCTCTGCAGCCAACGCCGGGCGTCCCGCTCACCATAGACCTTATGCATGATGGGCAGGATCTGTTTTTCCCGGGCGTCAAGGTTGCGCAGCCAGGCTTCGGCTGTTTTCTGGTAGTGCCGGCCATTCAAGCGCCAGTGTTTCTCCACTTCGAGGTGGTCCTGGATCCGATAGATCAAATCATCTGAGGGCATCATGCCCCCGGTAAAAAAGTGCCGCCCCATCCAGTCGTCCTCCCCTCTAATTTCAAAGAAGTAGGGGAATTGATGGTGGGTGAAAATATGCATGAAAAATTTACCCCCGGGATCCAGCCATGTGTCGATGCGCTTTAACAGAACAGGCCAGTTGCGCATGTGCTCGAACATTTCCACGGATACCACCCGGTCGAAGCGCATCTGGGTTTCAAAAAGATTCATGTCGCTGGTGATGATCTCCAGATTGCCGATGCCCTGTGATTTAATACGGGAATCGATGAAAGCCTTTTGCGGCCTGGAATTTGAAACCGAGGTGATGCGGCTGTTAGGGAAGTGCCGGGCCATCCACAAGGACAGGGAGCCCCAGCCGCACCCCAGTTCGAGAATCGCCTGACCGTCGGAAAGCGCTGCCCGCTCAACGGTTGCCTGCAGCATTTTTTCCTCGGCCTGATCCAGCGATTGCGTGCCTTGCGGCCAATAACCGCTGCTGTATTTCAGATGGCGTCCCAAAACCGCTTCGAAGAAGGCCGGTGGGAGCTCGTAGTGCTGCTGGTTGGCCTCCTGGGTGTTGATGGCGATCGGGCTTTGACGCATCTTCTCTACAAAAGCGTTTTTGGCTTCATCCAAGGCCCTTCCTTCAGGCACATGGATTTCCCGTAACCGTTTTCGATCCAAGCGACGTATCCCACAGCGCACAAGGCTGTCCGGGATCCAGCGGCGCTCGGCGAGTTCCAGGGCAATACTCATGAGCCAACCTCCTTGGACTTCTTGGGAAACCAGGGAACAAAGGCGTTGGTTCTGGCGATATAATCGTTGTAGCCCGGTTTTGTATGCACAATGGTCTTTTCCATCAGGGTCACACCCGTCATCTTCAACAGCACCGTGGTTATCACCAACGGACTGACCACCGTCCACCACCCGGCTGGCGTTGACAGGGCAATCAGGAAGATGCCCCACCACATGAGCGACTCGCCAAAATAGTTGGGATGTCGGGAATAGGCCCAAAGCCCCTGATCCATGACCTTGCCCTTGTTGCCGGGATCGGCCTTGAACCGATAAAGCTGCTGGTCGGCAACTGCTTCGAATATAAAACCGACGATCCATACCAACAGCCCCAGGACGTCCCAGGCGGTGAATCTGTCCGGGACAGCGCTGAGCTGTGCCCATTGCAGAGCAACCGATATGATCCATAGAAACACGGCCTGCAGAACAAACACCTTGACCAGGCTCACCAGCCAGAATCGGTCGCCGCTTTCCCGTCGCCAGGCTGCATAACGCGGATCCTCGCCATGCCCCCAGTTGCGACGGCTCAAGTGCAGGCTGAGCCGCAGGCCCCACAAACTGACCAGGAGGGTGATCAGGATCCGGCGACCCGCAAACCCATCGGCCATGCCGAAGGTCAGCCAGGCAATCAGAACAAACCCCACACCCCACAAGGAGTCCACATGGGTCACGTTCTTGTATATCAGGCTGACGACCCATCCCAAGAGCATCATGGTCAGGACCGCCAGGAAGTTGATCGTCAGCATGTCGATGGTTTCCATATTCATTCTCCTCGTGCAGCTCTTTATCATTTGAGCCCCGTATTATGTTGCCAAAGGGTCAACAACACTTTTACCGCTGGCTTTGTCCTGAATCGCTTGCCTTATTTGGGCATGCAGCAAGTTATCGATTGGGTACAACAGCGCTATGGCCAGGCCTATCAGATTCAGGATTGACGGTATCAAAGCGTAAAGTACCCTCAACATGAATTGGACGTTTTCCGTCTGCTCGGCATTGGGGACATAGCCTGCCATGCCCAGGAGGGCAAGACCGACACCGATGCCCACAGCTGCGGCCATTTTCTTGCAAATCGACCACCAGCCGATATATTGACCCTCGCGCCTTTCACCGGTCAGCAGCTCGTCATAGTCGATCACATCCGCCTGAATAGCGGACGGTATGGCCAGGGTGGCACCGAACCCGATGCCTGACAGGAAGACCAATGTGCCATATATTACCTCGTCGCCTGGGCCCAGAAAAAAAACACCTAAAAAGGCGCCGCTGTTCACCGCCATGGATGCCAACCAGGCAGCTTTTTTTCCTGTCCGACGCGACATCCAGATCCAGGCCGGCAGAAAGATGATTCCGGTTACAAAGTACTCCATCAAGAACAGATCTGCCAAATCGGATTGCAATACATACTGAACATAAAAGAGGATG
This sequence comes from Deltaproteobacteria bacterium, assembly GCA_022340465.1. Lineage (NCBI taxonomy): Bacteria > Pseudomonadati > Myxococcota > Myxococcia > Deltaproteobacteria bacterium. Next base: position 11,343 of record JAJDNW010000124.1, read on the forward strand.
AGGGTGGCCGGAAGATTGTTGCCGACAGCACTGATGGTGTAGGCCGCCAGTAGAATGACAAACGGTTTGTTTCGCATCACCTGACGGATTCCCGACCCCAGACCAAAGCTGCTGGCCTTTGGCCCGGAAGCCACCTCTTTGATGGACAACACACACCATAAGGCGGTTCCAATCAACAGGGGTGTATAAAAAACCGATATCCAGAAAAACTTGGCTCTTTCACCGGACGGATCGCTGGGAAGCCCAAACACCCATTGAATCAACGCAGGCGAACTGGCGGCTGCCAGGGTTCCGGCAATCAGAAATCCATCCCGTATACCGAACAGAGTGGTTCGCTCGTGATAGTCAAATGTGATTTCAGGGCCCAAAGACTCGTAGGGAACCGTCACAACGGTCCAAAACAGAAACAGTGCGTAGATAAACACCCCAAACCAGATTGTTTCGAAAAATGGTGACGCCTGGGGCGGGTTAAACAGCAGAAACATGGCCGCTGCTATGAAAAATGATCCTAAGGCAATGTAGGGGCGCCGCCTTCCGAAACGGGTTTTTGTACGGTCAGACAGATACCCAATCAACGGGTCGGTAACCGCATCGAAAATGCGGACGCTGAACAGAATATATCCCAGGAGGGCTACATTGATACCGACCACGTCTGTGTAGAATTTGGGAATGTACACATACACCGGTATACCTATTACGGCCAGGGCATAGGCCGGAGCTGCGTAGGCAATTTTCTTGCCCATGGAAACGCTTGTGGGAGGTCCCTTATCCATCATACCCCCATCAACTGGCGTTTGAAAGACTTGTTCATGGGTTTAT
>JAJDNW010000125.1 GCA_022340465.1 Deltaproteobacteria bacterium
ATGAACCTCTACGGACTTTCCGAGTCATCCGGCGCCGTGGTGCTTAGCCCCTGGGAAAGCGATTTTGAAACGACGCTGCGCAGTATCGGAAAACCCATCGGTGATTTTCGAGTCAAGGCCGTGGACGAGGAAGGCAATGAACTGCCGACAGGTGAAACCGGAGAACTGTATTTCAAGGGTGATGCCGTCGTTGCCTCCTATTTCCGTGACGCAGATGAAACCGCCGACGCGTTTCAGGACGGCTGGCTGAAAACGGGCGACATGGGATATATCGACGCACAGGGGTACATCACCCTGATGGGAAGAAAAAAAGAGATGTACCTGCAGGGCGGCTTCAATGTCTATCCCGTGGAAGTGGAAAACCTCCTGACGCGACACCCCAAGGTGATGATGGCGGCCGGCATCGGGGTGCCGGACGCGGTCCTCGGTGAAGTGGGCCGTTTTTACATCGTACCGCAGCCGGGAACCGAACCGACCGAGGAGGAAATTATCGAATACTGCAGGGAAAACCTGGCGGACTACAAGGTGCCCCGGCAGATCGTGTTCAAGGCGGAGCTTCCCTTGACGCCGGTTGGCAAAATCATGAAATCGCAGCTCAAGGAAGAATACGAAAAGGGCGCTTGACTGCCGGCGGACGCAGCGCCCCGTCGACGTTGTTCCGCAAACCGCCGGTATTTGGCTTTTGGCATAAAAACGCGCCGCATTACAAATCCGGCATATCTAAACTCCTTTACCCCAACGCAGGGGCTGTTGGTAGCCTGTTGTAAAAATTTGAATTTGCATTTTGCCCCCGGTTTCAATATTGTCGCATCAATGCAAGACTGGGTGTCATTGACAAATTTCAACCTAAAAGGAAACGCGTAAGGGGCAAAATGAAAACCAACGAATTGCTATACCTTTCCCGGGAGGATGTCGTCAACACCGGCGTCACCATGCCTGCCGTCATCGACGCTTTGGATGTCGCTTTTCAGGAAAAAGGCCGGGGCCACACGGAAATGCCGCCCAAACCAGGCATCCATCCCGGCGGCGACGACAATTTCATTCACGCCATGCCCGCCTATATTCCGGCCCTGAAATCCGCCGGCATCAAGTGGGTCAGTGCCTTCGTCGACAACCTGGATAAGGGCCTGCCCTACATCAGCGGGCTGGTGATTCTGAACGATGACGAAACCGGCATGCCGCTGGCGGTGATGGACGGCACGTGGATGACCGGCATGCGCACCGGGGCGGCCACGGCGCTGTCGGCCCGCCACCTCGCCCGCCGGGATTCCTCCACGGTGGGCGTCCTGGGTTGCGGGGTCCAGGGCCGGACCAACCTGGAGGCCCTGACGGTCCTTTTTCCCGTCAAAACGGTCAAGGCCTACGACACCAACCAGGATGCGGCCAGGAAATATGCCGCAGAAATGTCCATCCGCCTGAAGGTGGATGTCCAGCCGGTGGACTCGCCCCAAAAGGCGCTGACCGCCTGTGACATCGTGGTCACCGCCGGCCCCCTGCTCAAAAAACCCCACGCTACCATTAAGGCGGGATGGCTGGAAGTTGGCGCCTTCGCCTCCCTGGTGGATTTCGACGCCTACTGGCATGCGGACGCTTTCAAGGAAGTGGACCGGTTCTGCACGGATGACACGCCTCAGATCATGCACTACCAGACCCTGGGATACTTCCGTCACATTCCCCCTATCCATGCCGACCTGGGGGAACTCGTCACCGGACAAAAGGCCGGTCGCGAAACGAACTCGGAAAGAACCATGGCCGCCAATCTCGGCCTTGCCATCGACGACATGGCGGTGGCGCCCCTGATTTACAAACAGGCCCTCGCCCAGAACATCGGCACGGTGTTGCCGCTTTAATTAAACCTAGTCTGAGCGATTGTCGAGGTTGCCGCAGATGCAGGGAATGTGAAACGCTCAACGAAGGTAAGGAGAAATCGCAAGCAAATGACTACCAACGCACACGACGTCGTCATCATCGGCGGCGGCATCATGGGATCGGCCACGGCCTATCACCTGATGTGTGCCGACAGCCGCCTGAAGGTCCTGGTCATCGAACGGGATCCGACCTATGCCCGGGCCTCCACGACCCTCTCCATGACCAATGCCCGCATCCAGTTCAGTCTGAAGCAGAACATCGAAATATCCCGGTACGCATTCGATATCCTCGACGCCTTCGAGGAAGAGATGGCCGTGGAAGGGGAAAAACCGGGTATCAGTTACCGCCGGGAGGGCAACCTGTTCCTGTTCGAAGAAAACGGCAAGGAAGCGGCCCGGAAGGCCTTCGACCTGCAGAAAAGCCTGGATTGCCCCATCGAATGGTGGTCGACGGACACCGTCAGGGAGCGCTTTCCCCTGTACGATGTCGCCGCCTTTGCAGGGGCTACCTACGGCCCTGCGGACGGCCACTTCGACGCCTACGCCGTACTCATGGCCTACAAAAAGAAGGCCCGGCTTATGGGAGCCCGCTATATGGAAGGCGAAGCCGCGGAGATTGTCGTTCAAAACGGAAGGGTGGCGGGGGTCAAACTGGCTTCCGGCGAGGTCATGACGGCCGGCACCATTATCAACTGTGCCGGCGCCTGGGCAGCGCAGATCGCCGCCACGGCAGGAATCGACCTGCCGGTGCAACCGGTGAAGCGCCAGATATTCACGCTGGACACGGCTGTCAAACCCGATGGCCCCCTGCCTCTGACCGTGCTTCCCTCGGGGCTTTATTTCAGGACGGAAACCGGGGGGCACATTCTGCTGGGCAAGTCCATGGACGACGATCCCGTGGGTTTCGATTTTTCCTGGGACGACAAACGGTTTACCGAAACGCTCTGGTTCGAACTAGCGGATTTCGTGCCCGCCTTCGACACCCTGAAACTGGTCAGGGGCTGGGCCGGTTTATATGCCGTCAACACCCTGGACGGCAACGCCATCCTGGGTGAATGGCCGGAGGTAAAGGGGCTTTACCTGGCCAACGGATTCTCCGGCCACGGTCTGCAGCAGGCGCCCGCCGTGGGACGCTACCTTTCCGAATTGATCACCGGAAAGACGCCTGCCATGGACCTTTCCATTTTCCACGCCAACCGGATTTTGGAAAACAGACCTCTGGGCGAAGCCGGCCTGGTATGAAAAAAGTTATAGCTGCCCTCTAAACAATAGAGCATGAAAATTTATATAATTAAAAAGTCGGGGAGTTTTAGCTTGGATCCCTCGTTATTCCCGCGCAGGCGGGGCACGCAGTGAAGCGTAAGCGCTCTCCAGTGTAGCGAACATCTTGGCCGCATTTTCTCCCTCTTTCGAAGGGAGGGCATACCCGGGCCCGATAAATCCAACCTCGACCACAATTTTGGATTCGTCAAATTGAACAGAGAGCATGTCGGCAGTGTCCACCGCCAGTTCACGGGTTATCTTATGTTGAATATCTGAATCCCGAGCAGCGGACATGCCGATAATGGTCGTGTCATATGCGCTGGTACACTGCCCCAGCACAAGTCCGACTCGGGTCGCAGTTGATCCTGCGGAATGAATCATTTTGTGAAAATGGGCACCCGAGATTTTCGAATAACGCACGATCTGATCAAATCAATCAATTATATTCAATTTTGAACGTGCAGCACGGATCTTCGTGCAGTTTCCAGTATCCTTCCTGCAGCTTCCGGGTAACCGGGCCGGGTCCATCCGAGACGACCCGACGTCCATCGATTTTGGTAATCGGCATGACACCGCCGGCGGTGCTGGTGATGAACAGTTCATCTGCGGTGCGGGCCTTGTCCGCGGCAAGCTCCTGTTGCCTGACTTCGTAGCCGTACCCGGCTGCCAGCTCGATCACCGTTTTGCGCGTGATGCCTTTGAGCGCGCCCTGCGCCGGTGTCGTGATGGTACGGCCATTTACCGCAAAAACATTGAACCCGGGGCCTTCGACGAGGTTTCCGCGTGCATCGACCACGACGACCGTTTCACCTCCCCGATCATAGGCCTCGAACAGGCCCGCAACCATGTCGAGCCAGTGATAGTTCTTCACGGTAGGGTCCACCGATTCAGGCGGTATTCGCCGTACGCGGCTGACGATCAGGTGCAGTCCCTGTTTTTGCTTTTCAGGATCCGCTATCCACACGAAGGGGATTGCAAAGGCAAAAAACCGATTGGTGCACGCCCGCGGGTCGCGGGAGCCGGGCGCCGCTTCACCCCGCGTACAGATCATTTCGACATAGGCATCACGCAGTCCGCTCGCCCTCACACAGTCAATCAGGATGGCGCGCAAAGCATCGCGCTTTTGAGGGATGGACAGGTGCAGCCTGTCCATTCCCGCATAGAAACGATCCAGGTGGTCATCCAGGCGGAAAAATCGGCCCTTCCACACATGGGCGACGTCGTAGGTCGCATCCGAATGGAGGAACCCCCAGTCGAAGATCGAAATTTTCGCCTCGGCAACGGGCACTAATTGTTCATCGACGTAAGCGGCACCATTTGAAAAGTCAGTCATAGCGATTCTCCTGCGTACATGCGCATCCTGCCCGGCCGGCAGGGAAAATTAAAAAAATCGGTCAGGTAATCGACGATGTCACGCCTGCCATTGCCGGCAGAACGTCTCCTTGGAAAAAAGAATAAGAAGCGCGCCCAGAATGGACAGGCCGATGATGGCGCCAAAGGCCATACGATAGGCGTTTAGACCGTATATCCGTATGCCGTTTTCTACCAGCCCGCCCCATTTAAGATCGAGGATCAGGCCTATGGCGGGCTGTAAAAGCAGCGGCCCCATTTCCATACCCATATTGCTGATGCCGGAAATGGTGCCGGCCAACGCCAAGGGTACCGACTCCTTCACGAAAACCATCCCGATAACGATGGCACCGGCGGCAAATCCCACGATGGCAAATAACAGAACCAGAAGCCACAAAGGCATGTTATGTATGTAAACGATGGGGATCCAACCCATCAGGGAAATACAGAGTGAAAAGGTATAGATGGGTTTTCTGCGCCCCATCCTTTCGGACAGGGCGCCCAAAATCGGTGCACCGAGCGCACATGCGATTAAAAGGGTGGATATCAGGCTGGCACTTTTAACCGGACTCAGATCATAGTGGGTAGTGAGATAGGGAATTCCCCATAGACCGGCGAATGTCAGCACCGGTCCCATCAAGCTGGCGGGGACGATGGTGAGAATCCATGTATTCCTGTAGCGCAACAGGCTTGAAATGTCTCTCAGAAGATGCGCACCGGGTCTGTCAGGCGTCGGTTCAAGATCCGCGGCATAACTGTCGTAGCCCTTTTGAGCCGGGTCGTCCCGCACCAACATCCAGATGGCCAGAGACAGAATCAGCGTTATGATGCCGGCACCGGCGATGACCGCACGCCATCCGAACAGGTTCATCAGAATCCGTAGCGGAACGCCGGCAGTTAACGCCCCCAAAATTCCCAGGCACAGTGCCAGGCCTGTCACAACCGCAAATTGATTCGACTTGAACCAGCGGGTCGACAGTTTTAAGATGGAGACCCAGGCGACGCCCATGGAGGCCCCAATAATAAGTCTGCCCATGTTGGCCGCCATAATCGAGGGTGCCGCAGAAAAAATGAATGCACCCACAGCGGATAAAAGTGCCCCGGTGGCAAGCAGCTTCCGTGGCCCCCAGTAATCGGCCAGAATTCCTGTGGGAATTTGAACGGCCACGTAGCTGTAGTAATAAAAAGAGGAAAAATTCCCCAGGGAAGCAGCGCCGATGTTGAAATCGGTCATGAGCTGGTCGGCCATGACCGCCGTGACCATTCTATGAAAAAAACCCGAAAAATAGAAAGCGATTCCCAAACACAGGATCAGCCAGGATTGATACGCGGGGGGGTAGTTGTGCCGACACATTACATCATGCTTTCCTCTAAATTGAGCGTTTCGATTCATCCGGATTGTTGTGAGGACAATTGCTCGGCTATACGCCCGTATATCTGCTCTCTGCCCGCAAGAATGTCAAGCGCAAACGAAGAGGGCGTTTGTAACCCGGGTCCGGCTTGACTTCAACGGCAAATTTTGACAATAAAATATATTTACGATTCCCACCTTGACCTGTGTTCACCTCAACGTTGCAACCTTGAGGTGAACGCTTCTATCTGAGCAGCATCGACGAATGACGTTTTTGGAGGAACGATGGAACGGACCATGTGGAACCCGGCAATGGAGGCGATCTCCCCGGCCGATCAGAAACATCTCGAACAGCAAAGGCTGATGGATCAGATTCAATATGTTTTTGCCAACAGCGTCATGTACCGGAATAAGTACGGTCTGGCGGGTATCGCGGCCAGAGACATCACCTGTGTTGAGGATCTTGCCAATCTCCCCTTCACGACGAAAACGGACTTGCGCGAATCCCAGGTGCGGACCCCCCCCTATGGCGATTTGCTGGCAGCAGCCACGGATAAGGTCAGCCGTGTCCACCGGACGTCCGGTACCACCGGGCAATTCATTTACACCGCCCTCACCCGCAGGGATCTCGCAATGACCAATGACTGCGGTGCCAGGGCGTTCTGGGCGGCGGGGTTGCGGCCGCACCACCGGGTCGTCCACTGCCTGAACTACTGCCTGTGGATGGGCGGCTATACGGATCATTCGAATCTGGAACTGACGGGTGCCACCGTATTCCCTTTCGGGGTGGGAAACTCACGCCAGCTGGTTCGCGTCATTCGGGATGCCGGCATCGATGTCATCTCGTCGACCCCCTCCTATCCCGCATATCTGGAGGATATTGTCCGTGATGAATTGGGCATCGAACCCGGGGAACTGGGCCTCCGGCTCGGGTTGTTCGGAGGGGAGCCGGGGCTTGAAAACCCCTCCTACCGCAACCGTATCGCGGACACATGGGGGATGCAGCCGCAAAATGCCAATTACGGCGTATCCGACGTCCTGTGTAACTTCGCCTCTGTTTGCAGCGAAAATTATCAGCTGCACTTTCTGGCACAGGGAGCCCTGCTTGCCCAGTTGATCGATCCTGCCACGGGGGAAGATGTGCCCATCGAAGACGGGGCTAAGGGTGAACTGGTCTTGACGCACCTCGAAAAAGAGGCCCAGCCGCTGGTTCGATACCGGACTTCAGACATTTTGGAAATATTGGGAACCGGCCCTTGCCGGTGCGGCAGAACCGGCTTTCGATTCAGGGTGGTGGGAAGATCGGACGATATGCTGCATGTAAAAGGGATCAATGTCTTTCCCAACGGTATTTCACAGGTGATCGAAACCATGGTCCCGGAGTTGAACGGAGAGTTTCAGATCGTTCTGGACCACCCCTCGCCCTACACCAGTCTCGACATTACCGTCGAATACGGTGCCGGCATCCACCCGGACCAGAGGGAGACGCTTGCCCGGAAACTCGAGAAAAAAATCAAAGCGGTACTGAATTTCACCGCACGGGTCGACCTCGTCTCCCCCCAGTCCATTCAGCGAACGGAGATGGGAAAAGCCGTGCGTGTGTTGCGCCGCTATTAGAAAGAAATTACACTAACGCAATAAAACCGCCTTAATTTGACAAATTTGTAAAGAAACGCCAAGAAAGCCGCCAAAAAGCGTTTTTGAGTATCATCGCTAACCGTTTGTACTTTCGTCATTATTCCGGATTGATGCCAGAGTGGCACGCTGTTTGCTTTTGATTTCAGCCTGACTCACTCAGAGCAGGAAGGGCACATAGTTCAAAGGCTGAAACAGACACTCAAACATTTTCATTGACTATGTGAATTGGTTTCAGTAATTAAATCAAGTTGATTTCTTGATCTGTGCAACAGATAGCTCGGCATCGGATGCACGAGGATACGGTTTCTGCAAGCAGGATTTAATCGAACTTGGCAACGGTTTTTTGTGCGGCACGTCAGGCGATGCCGGAAACAAAATCGGTCATGCCTAAAAGCATCCAGCTATCGACACCTTCCCCGTTTGCACACCATCAACGTTAGCACATGATATGGCGGCACCGTGAACGTCACATTCACGGTTTTGGGATGCACCCTGTTCCATAAAACCTGAAATAACCGGAGTTGTTTGTATGGCTGAGTTGCTATTGAAAAATGTTACCATGAAATTCGGCGGGCTGCTGGCTGTCGACAACTTGGATCTCGAGGTGCCCAGTGGGAAAATTCTGAGCCTGATCGGCCCCAACGGTGCCGGCAAGACAACGGTATTCAACCTGATCACCGGTGTGTACAAACCAACCAAGGGATCCATTGTCTACAATGGCGAAACCCTCAATGGCCTGCGCAGCAGCAGGGTCGTTTCCCGGGGCATTGCCAGGACATTTCAGAACATCCGCCTTTTCAAATCCATGACGGTGCTGGAAAATGTGCAGGTGGGATTGCACTGCCGCACCCAAAGCGGAGCCATACGCGCCCTGCTGAACACCCCGTTTCTGGTGCGGGAAGAGAAAATGATTGTCGAGAAGGCCATGGCTGTGCTCGAATTTCTCGGACTCGAGAAATTTCGCAACGATTATGCCTCCAACCTTGCCTACGGCAATCAGCGCCGGCTCGAAATAGCCCGGGCCCTGGCTACCGAACCGGGAACCCTTCTTCTGGACGAACCGGCTGCCGGCATGAATCCCAGAGAAACGGCCGACCTGATGGATCTTATCCTGAAAATTCGGGATACCGGGTTGGACATATTTCTGGTGGAACACGATATGCGGCTGGTGATGGGCATCTCGGATATGATCGCCGTTCTCGATTATGGGCAGAAGATTGCCGAAGGAACGCCCAAGGAGATCCAGAACAACGAAACGGTCATCGAAGCCTATCTGGGATCGGGAGCGAAAAAATAATCGGATCTGACGGAATTGTAACTCACTTTTTATTCATAAAAAGTGAGACTGTAAAACAAACCCAACATAAGGAGGAGTACGATGAGAAAAATTGGTATCTTGGTATTGTGTGTCACGTTGATCGCATTTTTCGGTGGAATGGCATCCGCCAAAACGCTGAAGATCGGAACCATGAGTCCCCTGACAGGCCCCTACGCTCAGGATGGAACCTACATCCTCCAAGGCGTGAAAACCGCCGTGAAAGCGTTCGAGGCCAGTGGCGGGATACCCGGTTTCGACAAAATCGAAATTCTGGCCGAAGACAGTGCCTGTGACGGCGGAAAGGCCACCATGGCCGCCAATAAACTCATCAACAGCGATGTAGCGGCCATCATCGGCTGTTACTGCTCCTCGGCAACCCTGCCGAGTTCAATCCCCGTCAACGACGCGGGTATCGTCATGCTTACGCCCGCGTCCACCAACGAAAAAATTACGGAAAGAGGGTTTAAAAAATTCTTTCGCCTGCCGCCCAGAGACGACGTCCAGGGATGGTCCGCCGTAAAGTTTATGGAAAACAGCCTGAAAGCCAAAACCGTCGCCCTGATTGACGACCGCCAGACATACACCGTCGGCCTCATAGACAATATCAAAAAGTTTGCCAAAGAAAGCGGAAAGCTCGAGTTCGTCGCCCACGAACACATTACCCCCGGCGACAAAGACTTCACGGCCATTTTGACGACCTTAAAACGGTTGAACCCCGATGTCATTTACATGGGTGTGTATCAACCCGAAGGCTCCCTGATGGCACGCCAGGTCAAACAGCTCGAAATCAAATCCACACTGATGACCGAGGATGCCTGCTACCAGCCGAAGTTCATCGAGGTGGGCGGAGATGCCACCGAGGGGATCTACCTGACCTTTGCGGCCCCGGTCGACAACCCGGTTCGGACAGACTTCGTGAAGGCCTACTCCAAAGACTGGGGCGTTGGCGAAGACGAAATCGGTTCGTTCTCCTTTTTTGCCTACGACGCCACCATGCTGGTGTTGAACGGCATTAAGAAAGGCGGCGTGGAAAAACTCGCCGACACCATCCGCGCCACCAAATCAGTGGGTGCCACTGGAAAAATCGAGTTTAACGAAAAGGGCGACCGTGCCCTGGCTCACGCCATCTGGGTCATCAAAGACGGTGCTTTCGTGCCCTATTACGATCCGCTTACCGATACAAACTACTAATTTTCACCTGCCGCCCGGGGGCCTCCGCCCCCGGGCGGCAGGCTGAGCCACATGCTAGTTTGAAACAAGTCGCCTTTTTGCGTAGCCAAAGGAAGCTTTCCACATGGATACATCGTCTTTTCTTATTCAACAACTGATCAACGCCCTTTTTCTGGGCAGTATCTTTTCCCTGATCGCCCTGGGCTACACCATGGTGTACGGCATTATCCAGTTGATCAATTTCGCGCATGGCGAAATGTTTACCGCGGGCGCTTTTGCCGGCTTGATCGTACTGGCGGGACTTCAAGAAATCGGTTTTGTCGACAGCCATTTCATCATCACCATGATCCTGGTCTTCGGCCTGGGCATGGCCTATGTTGCCGTCCTGGGCGTCTCCATCGAACAGGTAGCCTATAAACCTTTGCGGAACGCATCCCGCCTGGCGGCCATCCTGAGCGCGCTGGGGATGTCCATCTTTCTGTCTAACGGCATGATGCTGAGCCAGGGGGTTTCCGACCGGGGTTTTCCGCCCGTACTCGGTTGGGAAGGGATTAAAATTTTTGAGGCCAAAATTTCCTATGGGCAGATTTTCATCATTATACTGGCGCTTGCCCTCATGTACGGCCTGTGGGTTTTTGTCAGTTCCACCAAACTTGGCAAGGCCATGCGCGCCACCGCCCAGAACCAACCCATGGCCCGTATGCTCGGCATCAACGTCGATAAAACCATTCGCGTCACGTTCATGATCGGCCCGGGCCTGGGTGCCGCCGCCGGGATAATGGTGGGCTTGTTCTATGGATCGGTGCGTTTCGATATGGGTTTTATCTACATGATCAAAGCCTTTGCTGCGGCCATTCTGGGAGGCATCGGCTCCATACCGGGTGCCATGCTCGGGGGGATGATCATCGGTGCCGTAGAGGTCGCATGGTCGGCATTTTTACCCAGTGAATGGAAAGATGTGACCACCTTCGTGGTCTTGATTCTGGTGTTATATCTGAAACCGAGCGGTCTTTTAGGAGAGAGCGCGAGCGAAGACAAGGTGTAATATGGCACGATCGGATGTAAAGAAATTTTTCCTATATTCCCTGTTTCTCGGAATTCTCGTCATACCATTGGTCGGATTTCCCACCACAACCTTCGATGCCTCCAGAGCCTTCACGGTATGGGGAGCGTTTGTGGGGCTGCTGGCGTTTGGAATGATCGTCAAAGGCGTTCGGCGCAGCCACGGTTACGAGAATCTGTCAAACAACCTGGCGCCCGCCCGAAAGCGGATCAAGGACAGGTTGAACGCCGTACCGGTCAAATACTACCTCATCGTCCTGCTGGCTTTTACCGTGATCTACCCCATGGTGGCCAACCGGTATCTCATCGATGTCGGCATCACCTGCCTGATTTATGTCATTTTGGGGCTGGGCCTCAATATCGTCGTAGGGCTTGCCGGTCTACTCGACCTTGGCTACATCGCCTTCTATGCCGTCGGCGCATATACCTACGCACTTCTCAATTTGAATTTTGGAATTCCTTTCTGGTTCTGCATCCCCATGGGAATTGCTTTCGGCTGTATCGCCGGCTGCATCATCGGCTATCCCACCTTGAAAATGCGCGGCGATTATCTGGCTATCGTGACCATGGGGTTCGGCGAAATTATACGGCTGATGCTCAACAACTGGGACAAACTGACCGCCGGCCCCAATGGTCTCTACGGCATGAGCAAACCGGGAATCATCTATCCGTCCTTTGCCGACGGCGGATTGACCTGGGTGATCTTTCATTTGAAATCCCTCCAAGCGCTTTACTTCCTCGCCCTCGTCTTCGCGGTGCTGACCGTTATCGGCGTCCAGCGCCTGGACAAGTCAAGGATCGGCCGGGCATGGGTGGCCATCCGTGAAGACGAAGTAGCCGCCGAGCTGTCGGGCGTACCGACCATGTGGCTCAAGTTGCTGGCTTATGCCCTGGGCGCCTCCTTCGCCTCGGTCATCGGTGGCTTTTTTGCAGCCAAGTTGAGCTATACCAATCCGAACTTCTTTATTTTCATGGAATCGTGCATCGTTTTATGCATCGTTGTATTAGGCGGTGTCGGAAGCACCCCCGGGGTTATTATCGCTGCTGTCATCTTGTCCGCTGTCCCGGAAATATTCCGCGACCTCCAGAATTATCGTATGCTGGCTTTCGGTGCCGCCATGGCGGCGATGATGGTCCTGAAACCGGAAGGATTGATACCGGCGACCCGACGTAAACGCGAACTGCATGTCGCCGAACAGAATACGCACGAGGAAACCTAAATATGGCAAATGAACAACCAATTCTGCAACTCGAGGATGTCCATACCTACTATGGGAACATTCACGCCCTGAAGGGGGTATCGATAAGCATCCCCAAAGGGGGAATCGTCTGTCTTATCGGTGCCAACGGTGCGGGTAAATCCACGACTCTCATGACCATATTCGGCATCCAGCCGGCCGCCAAAGGAAAGATATTCTACGACTCGCAACCCATCGAAAAGCTTCAACCCGAACAGATAGCCGCTCGCGGCGTCGCCCAAAGCCCGGAAGGCCGACAAATTTTTCCCACCATGTCCGTTCGCGAAAACCTGGAAATGGGCGCCTATCTGCGCAGCGACAAAAAAGAAATCGCCAAAGATATGGAATGGGTCTTCACGCTTTTCCCGCGCCTGGCGGAGCGACTCGGACAGTTGGGCGGCACCTTGAGCGGCGGGGAGCAGCAGATGCTCGCCATCGCCCGTGCCCTGATGCAGCGGCCGAAGCTGTTGCTGCTGGACGAGCCTTCCTTGGGGCTGGCTCCCAAACTGGTGGAAGTGATTTTCGAAACCATAACGCAGATCAACCAGGATAGCAGCACGACCATCTTTCTCGTAGAGCAGAATGCAAACATGGCCCTGGGGATTTCCGATACCGGTTATGTCATGGAAACAGGCAAAATCGTGCTGACCGACAAGTCTTCCGTGCTTCTGGAGAGCGAACAGGTGAAAAAAGCCTACCTGGGCTAATAGCGTGCGCTGTGCAAATGCAGAAAACTACAACCATGGAAAAATCGACCGTTTTATATCATCGCGAAGGGAATGTCGGCATTATTACCCTGAACCGCCCTCATCGCCTTAACGCGCTGAACGGTGAACTTTTGAAGACCTTTATGGAAACCCTCGACGCCGCCCGCCGCGACCGGGATGCCGAGGTCATCATCCTCACCGGAGCCGGCAAGAGTTTTTGCTCGGGTGAAGACCTGAAAGAGACCGCCGAAGGCAAGAGCGTTGCAACCTGGATGGATGAGGCGGAGCGGCTGCAGGACGTGCAGCGCTGCACCTTGAAGCTGGACAAGCCCTTGATTGCCGCCGTCAAGGGATACGCCGTCGGTGGCGGTTGTGAGATCGCCATGAGTTGCGATATCCGTATCGCCGCCGAATCCGCCGTTTTCGGGTTTCCCGAGACCGGCGTCGGGTTGACGGTAACCAACGCGGGAACCAAGCTGTTGACCCATCTGGTGGGCCTTGGAAAAGCCAAGGAACTGGTTTTTACGGGTGAATTTATCGACGCCAACGAGGCCTGCAACATCGGGCTGGCCAACAAAGTGGTTCCCGACGACGCGTTGATGGATGAAACCCTGGCCATGGCCCAAAAAATTTCCCGGCGTTCGCCCATGGCGTTGAAATTCTCCCGCATCGCCATCGACCAGGGCATGAGCGCCAGCTTCGAAGAAATACTGGAGCTTGAAGCCAGCCACCTCCTTGCCTGTGCGCTGGCCGGGAATGAAAAAACCTTTGTCGAAAATCGCCTGAAGGAAATGAAGAAATAGGCCCGCCTACTCCTTTGGCCGGTTGATCACCAAACAACATGAAACCTAAATCGGCTGTCATCATCGGCGCCGGGGTTATCGGCGCCTTTGCCGCCTATTTCTTGCTTAAAAAAGGCTGGCAAACCATTCTCATCGATCAGGGCACGTTCGGAAACGGCAGCTCGGAGGGCAATTGCGGGTTGATCGTCCCCAACCACGTATTGCCCTTGAATTCCTACGCCACCCTGGTAACGGCCCTCGGCAGCATGCTTAAAAAGGACGCCCCCCTGCATGTAAACCCGCGCCTCAAACCGGATCAAATCAGATGGTTCTGCAGCTTTGCCTTGAAATGCGGACACCGGGACATCGCGGCCTCGGCCCGGGGACGGCACGCCCTTTTGCAGAGCGCTTTCGCCCTTTACCCCGGCATCATCGAAAAGGAACGGCTCGACTGCGACTGGGAAGTTGCCGGCAGCGTGCACGCGTTCAAAACAAGATCTGCGTGGGAAGCCTTTCGCAAAGAGGAAAGCGTTGTGCGGCAATACGGTATCGCCGCCCGGCCCCTCAACCGTAAACAGCTGCAGCGACTGGAACCCGGCCTTTCTACCGATCTTTACGGTGGATGGCATTATCCGCAAACGGCTCAGCTGTGTCCGGAAAAACTCCTGGAAGCGATGCACGGCATGCTTTCCGGAAAAGGCGCCACCATCATCGAAAACACGCAAGTCACCGGCTTCGAGGTCGGAAGCGGGCGTGCCATGGGTGTTCGGGCCGGAAATAAAACCATCGCCGCCGACGCATTCGTTGTGGCGACCGGTGCCTGGGCCCCTTTCCTGGCGAAGGACCTGGGCTGCAGGCTTCCCATTCAACCGGGAAAGGGGTATTCGTTGACCTTTGCGCATCCACCTGAAGCACCTGCCCGTGCCTGTTTTTTCGAAGAAAAAAGCGTCGTGGCCACTCCCTGGCCGGACAGCCTGCGCCTGGGAGGCACCATGGAATTCTCGGGCTTCGACGACCGCCTCAACCCCGAACGCTTGAAAGCCCTGACAAGGGGTGCGGACCAATACATGCGGCATCCGGTCGCCGGCCCCGCCGCAAAGGAGTGGTGCGGCTTTCGCCCCATGACCGCCGACGGGCTGCCGGTGATCGACTGGTCACCGGCCCTTGAAAACGTCCTTGTCGCAGCCGGTCACAACATGCTGGGCCTGAGCATGGGGCCGGGAACCGGCAGGCTGGTCGCCGAAATGGTCAGCCGGGAAAAACCGCATGTCGATCCGCGCGCTTACCGTTTACAACGGTTTAAAGGAACGCCGTGATAGATCGTCATGCATCGATGTCATCGTCCAGCCGTTCGTAGTTTTTTGCATTGCGGCGTTTGACCAAAAGGTAGCTGCCGGCGAGAACGGCGAGAATGCCCATGGGCAGAAGCAGTTCCGGAAGGATCAGATGACGCTCGGCCTCGAGGGGCCGGCTGGACTCGAGCATGGACACCCGTTCGCGCTCTTGGATGCGGGATTGGATGGTGATGACGATGGCTCCGACGTAGATCAGCACGAACACAATGGTGCCTATTCCCAGCCATTTTTGCAGTTTGTTCATTTTGTTCATTACGTGTCGTCCCTTGAAATAATGATGTGAAAAATCCTAAATTCTAATTCACCAAATACCAAATTCAAATGTTCAACACTTAAAACGGTATACAGCGAGCCCCGTGTTAGATGTCATTTGAAATTTTTCAGCATTTTGATATTATAGTGTTTTTCAAAATACCGTTCCGTATGCCCTAAGCAGGTGGCGGGTTTATTTTTCAAAGCACCATATCATCAATAGCCTGCACGGCTGTCGTCGTGCCCTGCCAATCCAATGTTGAAGCGGAACATATATGTGGCAAATGCTCTATAGGGATTGCCTGAATCAAAATCGACTGATGACAAGCGGAACAGGAGGACAAACACATGGCCGATGGTAAAAAAGTTGTCAATGGATTTCTTTTCATGCCCCCGTCCCTGAGTGCCTGGATGGCCAAGAGCATTCCGGAAAACGATTTCAGCGGCGACATCCCCTGGACACCGCTGAAAAGGCCGGTCTCCGAAACGGTGTTTGCCCTGATGACCTCCGCCGGCATCAGCATGAAAACCGATTCCCCTTTCGACATGGAACGGGAAAGGCGCGAACCGCTTTGGGGGGATCCCACTTACAGGAAAATCCCCAAAACCGCCGTGGAAACGGAGATCGATGTCAACCACCTGCATGTCAACACCGACTATGTCAAGCAGGATATGAACGTGATCCTGCCCCTGAAGCGCTTCATCGAATTCGAAGCCGACGGCACCGTCGGTGCACTGGCACCCACCGCCTATTCTTACTACGGCTATCAAATGGACCCACGGGTCCTTTTAAACGAAACCATGCCCCGGGTAGCCGCCGACATGCGGGCCGAAGGGGTCGAAGCGGTCCTACTCACCCCCACCTGACCCTTGTGCCCCCGGTCCGTGGGACTGGTTGCCCGCTTCCTCGAAGAAAACGGCCTGTCCACCGTCGTCCTGACCATGGTGCCCGAATTCAACCGTGAAATCGGCATTCCGCGCATAGCCGCCATCGAATATCCCTTCGGCAGGGTCGTCGGCGAAGTCAATGATGACGCCGGGCAGCGGGACGTGCTCCGGGCGGCCCTGTCCATACTGGAAACGGCTGAAACACCCGGGGAGGTCGTTCACCTGCCCTTCACCTGGCACGAAGCGCCCGCCGAAACCAAGTGGCACCCGCCTGAAATTTCACCGGTTATCAAGCTCTACCTGGCGGA
>JAJDNW010000126.1 GCA_022340465.1 Deltaproteobacteria bacterium
TGCACCAGGCGGCCATGAAAACGACCATGCTGCGGGACGGTTTGCGCGTGAGCATGCGGTCGAGTTCCTCGGCCGTGATGGGTTTGATGGTACCTCCGTATACGCGAGGCAGGCATGGGTTCAGCAGGACAATCAGACAGATAGCCCAGACTGCCAGGGCGGTTCGGTACCGTGTGTTGATTCGCATGGTAGACAGTTCCCGGTTTTTTATTCCTGAATTTGTTTCCAAAAGACATCTTAATCTTCACATGGGAAAACATTTTTTTCAAGCCTTCGGAATGTTTTTCGGACAACCACCTTAAGCCCAGGTTGGTCCCGCAAGGCTGGGATTACGTTACCATGCAATATTTGTAGGATTTTTTACCTTGACAGCGATCCGCCATTTTCATAGGAATTAGGGTCGCAATACGGTCAGCCCGTTGTGTCGTTCGGCAGTGCAGAATGGGGCCCGGCTAACAGCTATCGAAGCTCCATGCGGAGCTTCCAAACGTAAAACCTGCATCAGGAGGTGCCAATGGACAAGGAGCAAAAGGCGTTTTATGAGAGGTTGGAAAGCAAAGGGGTCTCGCGCAGGGATTTCATGAAGTACTGTACGTTTCTGACCGCAACCATGGGGCTGTCCTCATCGTTTGTTCCGAAGGTGGCGGATGTTTTCGCGGCACCGGCGCAGCGGCCGCCGGTTGTGTGGCTCCATTTCGCGGAATGCACAGGATGTTCTGAAGCCATCTTGCGCTCGATGTATCCGTTCGTGGATGAACTGGTTCTCGAGATTCTTTCCGTAGAATACCATGAAACCATTATGGCCGCCGCAGGACACCAGGCGGAAGAGAACCTGCATGCCGCGGTAAGCAAGTACGAAGGCAAGTTCATTTGCGTCTGCGAAGGCGCTGTGGGCACCAAGTTCGGCGGCGGCTACGGCAAGGTCGGCGGGCGGACGTTCCTCGAGATCGCCAAGAGCGTCGTACCCAAAGCCGCGGCGACCATCTCCCTCGGGACCTGCGCCGCATACGGCGGCGTGCAGGCCGCCAAACCCAATCCGGGCGGATACAAAGGCGTCGGCGATGCCCTGGGCGTAAAGACGCTGAACATCCCCGGATGTCCTCCCAACCCGATCAATTTCGTGGGAACCGTTGTCAATTATCTGCTCCTCGGTAAACTCCCCGCCCTGGACAACCTGGGCCGGCCTCTGTTTGCCTACGGCACCACCATTCACGACAAGTGCCCCCGACGGTCGCATTTTGAAAACGACGAGTTCGTTGAAGAATTCGGCTCCGAAGAGGCCGCCATGGGCTACTGCCTCTACATGATGGGCTGCCGCGGCCCGGAGACCTACAACAACTGCCCCATCGTCAAATTCAACGACGGCACCAGCTGGCCGGTGGAAGCGGGACACCCCTGCATCGGCTGCAGCGAACCCGATTTCTGGGACAACATGAGCCCGTTCTACGAAGAGATGTAGGTGTCGATAAAATCAGATAATTATCCTTTTTATAGGGAGGAGACATATGGGAAAAAGAATTACGATCGATCCGATTACACGCATTGAAGGCCACCTCCGCATCGAGGTCGAGGTCGAAAACGGCAAGGTGAAAAATGCCTGGAGCTCAGGCCAGATGTTCCGGGGCATCGAACTCATCCTTCAGGGGAGGGATCCCCGCGACGCCCACCACTTCGTGCAACGATCCTGCGGCGTCTGAACGTACACCCATGCTCTGTCCTCGGTGAGGGCAGTCGAAAACGCGGTAGGCGTCAAGATACCCAAGAATGCACGGCTGATCAGAAACCTCCTGCACGGCGCGCAATTCCAGCACGACCATATCGTTCATTTTTATCACCTGCACGCGCTGGACTGGGTGGATATCGTCAGTGCCCTCAAGGCAGACCCCAAGAAAACGGCGACCCTGTCCGACAACGTCAGCAATGCGCCCTGGGGCGGCGCCAACTATTTTAAAAATGTCCAGGCACGCATCCAGACCTTCGTGGACAGCGGCCAGCTGGGTCCCTTTACCAATGCCTACTGGGGCCATCCGGCCTACGTGCTGCCGCCGGAAGCCAACCTGATGGCTGCCGCCCACTACATCGAAGCGCTGAGGCTTCAGGCGAAAGCGGCGCGGATGCACGCTATTTTCGGCGCCAAGAACCCGCATCTTCAGGCGCTTGTCGTCGGCGGCATCACTTCCGTGAAAGATTTAACCCCGGACCGCATAGCGGAATTCCTCTACATTACCAAGGAAACCCAGGATTTCGTCAAGAACGTGTACATCCCCGACCTGCTTGCGGTGGCTTCCTTCTATAAAGACTGGGGCGGCATCGGCGGCTGCACCAACTTTTTGGCCTGGGGGGACCTGCCGCAGGGTGAAGATGAGCCCAAGAGCCTGTTCATGCCCCGGGGGGTTATCAAGCGGCGCGATATCGGCGGCGTGAAGATGGCCGAGGAGAAGGCCGTGACCGAACACATCGCCAGGTCCTGGTATGAGGACGGCAGCCCCAAGCACCCCTACAAGGGCGAAACCAAACCCCTGCAGGAAGATCCCGCGTACCGTCCGGGCGGCGGCAAGTACTCCTGGTTCAAGGCACCGCGCTACGAAGGCGATCCCTGCGAGGTGGGCCCCCTGGCGCGTGTGCTGGTGGCTTACGGCTACGGTAATGAAACGATCAAATCCCTGGTGGACGACACGCTGAAGAAACTGGGGGTTCCGGCAGCGGCACTTTTCTCAACCCTGGGCAGAACGGCGGCCAGGGGTCTCGAAACCATCGCCATCGGCGACGCCATGCCGGGTTGGGTCATGGAGCTGGTTGAGAATCTCAAAAGCGGTGACACCCAGACCTACCAATCCTGGGAGATGCCGGAAACCGGCATGGGGGTAGGGCTGAACGATGTCGCCCGGGGATCTCTGGGGCACTGGATCGAGATCGAAGACAAAAAGATCAAGAACTACCAGTACGTGGTTCCGTCAACCTGGAACCTGGGGCCCCGGGACGAAAAGGGCAAGCTGGGCCCGGTGGAGGAAGCCCTGGTAGGAACGCCTGTGGCCGACCCCAAGCGACCACTGGAAGTTCTGCGTACGGTGCACTCGTTCGATCCGTGCATCGCCTGCGGCGTTCACGTCATCGATCCGGATTCGAACCAGGTGTATAAGGTCAGAGCACTGTAAACCGGGGAAAACGGTCGACGGTCCCCAGCCGCTTGAGGCGGGGGACCGTTTCCGCGCCTTTGTGACAAACAGGGACGATTTTCATCACGAAAACATGAACATGTGAAAGCGCGAACGGGTCATCGGGCTGCGTGCCTTTCAGGTTTCGTGTTTTCGTGATTGTTTTTTTAATTATGCGATGAATTCAGAAACAGGCAATCAACAGATCATGGTCCTGGGGGTGGGCTGCATCCTGTACACGGACGAAGGGTTCGGCGTGCGCGTCATCGAACGCATCGAAGAGCGGTACACCTTTCCCGAAAACGTGTCCGTCGTGGACGGTGGCGTGCTGGGAACCAACCTTCTGGGCGTCATCAGCCTGGCAGACCACCTGATCGTGGTGGACGCCATCCGCAACAAGGGCAATCCCGGTGACCTGTACCGCCTCTACGGCGACCAGATTCCCAAGCGCATCAGGGCCAAGAATTCGATTCACCAGGTCGATTTTCTGGAGGCGCTGACCCTTTGCTCGGCCCTGGACAAGGTGCCGGACACGGTGATCGTCGGGGTGGAGCCCGAGGATATCGACACGTGCAGCATCGACATGTCCCCGGTAATTCAGGAGCGGATCGACCCGGTCATCCAGATGGTGCTCGAGGAGTTGGACCGGTTGGGCGTTACGTATAGCAAAAGGAAAAATCAGCGACCTCCGGCAGCTTGTGAAGGGAGTTAACATGTGCCTGGCGATACCGTCGAAAATTGTCAAGATAGAAAATGGCGTGGGCACCATCGATGTGGATGGCGTCCGGCGAACCGCCAGCCTTTTGCTCGTGGAGGATGCTGCCGTGGGCGACTACGTGATCGTGCACGCCGGGTTTGCCCTGCACAAGATTGACGAAGCCGATGCCATGGCGTCTTTGCGGCTCCTAAAGGAGGCGGCCGAATTTGCAGAAAAGAAAGAGAGGGAAGTGTAACATTCCTTTGACAAATTTTCGTGCAAAACAAATCGAGATCAACGGCATCGTGCAAGGGGTGGGGTTCCGGCCTTTCGTTTACCAGCTGGCCACGGCGCACGGGCTCCGCGGCCGGGTTTCCAACACGTCCGACGGTGTTTCCATCGAGGTGGAAGGCGACCAGACGGCCGTTGAAGCCTTTATCCGTGACCTGACCGGGAAGGCGCCTCCCCTGTCCCGGATCACCCGGATCGAAAGCGAAGACACCCCCTCGACGGGATTCCCCGATTTTTCCATCGGCAACAGCCGGTCCAAGGGTCGGCGCCACACCCTTATTTCTCCGGACATGTCCATCTGTGACGACTGCCTGGCGGAGTTGTTGGACCCCGGCGACCGCCGCTACCGCTATCCGTTCATCAACTGCACCAACTGCGGCCCGCGCTACACCATCATAGACGACATTCCCTATGACCGCCCGCAGACATCCATGCGCGGTTTCATGATGTGTGACCGCTGCCAGTCGGAGTACGACGATCCTCTGAACAGACGCTTCCACGCGCAGCCCAATGCCTGCCCTGCCTGCGGGCCCCATGTGTGGCTGGCAGACAAAAACGGCACCGCGGTTTCCGCAGAGGATCCCGTCGCGGCGGCCGTGGATTGCATTAAAAAGGGGCGCATATTGGCGGTCAAAGGCCTGGGCGGATTTCACCTGGTGGCGGATGCGGCAAACCAGGCGGCTGTGGAGCGGCTGAGGCGCCGCAAGAATCGTGAGGAAAAGCCCCTGGCCGTCATGTCATACGATCTGGCCGCCATCCGGGCGTACGCCGTAACCACGCCCGACGAAGAAGCCCTGCTCACCTCCCCCCAGCGACCCATCGTGCTGCTGCCCAAAAGGAACCCGCCTTTGCTGGCGGACGCCGTTTCACCGAACAATCGCACCGTCGGGGCGATGCTGCCGTACACCCCCCTGCACTACTTGCTGCTGTCCGGCGGTTTCCGGGCCCTGGTGATGACCAGCGGCAATGTCAGTGAAGAACCCATCGCCATCGACAACCGGGATGCGTTGTCGCGGCTGGCGGCCATGGCCGATTACTTTTTGCTGCACAACCGTGACATCTACCTGAGGAGCGATGATTCGGTCGTCAAGCTGATCGCCGGCAGGGCACGCTTTTTCCGCCGCTCGCGGGGATATGTTCCCGGGCCTGTTTTTCTGAAAAAAGCCGTCCAACCGATCCTGGCCTGCGGGGCCGAGCTGAAGAACACGGTTTGCCTGACGCGGGAGGACCAGGCCTTCTTAAGCCAGCATGTGGGCGATCTCGAAAACCTGACCACCTATCAATTTTTCATCGAAACCGTCGAACACCTGAAGCGCATCCTGGACATCGAGCCCGCGCACGTGGCCTGTGACATGCATCCGGATTATTTGAGCACGCGTTATGCAAAGGCGCTGGATGATGTTGATGTTTTGGAGGTTCAGCACCACCATGCCCATATCGCGGCCTGTATGGCCGAAAACCGGGTCGACGGCCAGGTGATCGGCCTGGCCTTCGACGGTACGGGCTATGGTTCCGACGGATGCATCTGGGGCGGCGAGGTGTTGCTGGTGCGTCTCGACGGTTTTGACCGGGTCGGGCATGTCGCCTACGTGCCCATGCCCGGCGGTGCCGCGGCCATAAAAGCGCCGTGGCGGATGGCTGTCAGTTACCTGTACCAGGCGTTTGGGAAAAGCCTGCTTGCGTTGGACCTGCCTTTTTTCAGAACCGTCGATAATCACAAAATTGAATTCATGATCGACATGATTGAAAAACGGGTCAACGCTCCCTATACATCCAGCCTGGGGCGGCTGTTCGATGGCGTCGCCGCCATGATCGGGCTGCGGGATACCGTTGCCTACGAAGGGCAGGCCGCCATGGAGCTGGAGATGGCGGCCGATCCGGATGCCGTGGGGGGGTATGAGGTCGGTGTCCACCGGGGCGGGATGTTGGCAATAGAGAGTGCGCCCATGATTCGGGGCATTGTCGAGGATATCCGGGCACGGGTGCACCCGTCGGAAATCAGTATGAAATTTCACAACACGCTTGTCCGGGTCTTCACGCGTCTCTGCGAGGAGATCCGCGAGGAAAGGGGCCTGAACCGGGTGGCCTTGAGCGGGGGTGTTTTCCAGAATGCGCTGCTGCTCTCAGGCCTTTCCAAAAATCTGGGAAAAAGCGGTTTCCAGGTGCTGAGCCACACCCTGGTGCCGACGAACGACGGCGGTATTGCCCTGGGGCAGGCGGTTGTGGCGGACGCCATGCTGCGTAAACCATGAACAACCGCAAAGGCGCAAAGGGCACAGAGATTTCGATGAGTGTAATTATACGAAGGGCCGAAAACACCCCGATGGCTGAATTAAACGATAGCTGTACATTGGCCGGCAAAGGAACATATGACTCTCAAATATATGGAAGAATTCCGGGATGCGACGATCTCCCGCAGCCTGGTGGAAAAAATAAAAGCCGCCTCCAGAAAGGAGATCCGCTTGATGGAGGTGTGCGGGACGCACACGGTGTCCATCTTTCGCAGCGGTGTCCGATCGCTGCTGCCGGAAACCATCAGCCTGCTTTCCGGGCCGGGGTGTCCTGTCTGCGTGACCGACCAGAAAGAGATCGACGCCTTTGTGGCACTTTCCCGGGTTGATGGGGCGATCGTGGCCACCTTCGGCGATTTGATGCGGGTTCCCGGAACCGTTTCGTCCCTGCAGAAGGAAAAGGCCGAGGGCCGTGATATCCGGATCGTCTATTCCACGATGGATGCCATCGATCTGGCCGTCAGCCATCCGGAGCGGGAGGTCATTTTCCCGGGGATCGGTTTCGAAACCACGGCTCCCACCATTGCGGCCGCCATCCAGACCGCCCATCAAATGGGGCTGCGCAACTTTTCCGTCTTTGCGGCCCACAAGACGGTCCCCCCGGCCCTCGATGCGCTGATGACTTCCGAACGGGTCCGTATCGACGGGTTCATTCTGCCGGGGCACGTATCGCTGGTGATCGGCACCTCCGCCTACGAGCCGTTTTTTAAAACCCACCACATTCCCTGTGTGGTGGCGGGATTCGAGCCGGCGGACATTCTCCAGGCGGTCTGGATGCTGGTGGAACAGATAGAGAACGGCAGGCCCCAACTGCGCAATGCCTACGGACGGGCGGTCACGCGGGAAGGGAACCGCAAGGCCAGGGAGCTGCTCCGGACGGTTTTTGCGGTGGAGGATGCCGCCTGGAGGGGGATCGGAGTAATACCTGCAAGCGGCCTGAGGATCCGGGACCGGTTTGCCCAATTCGACGCCGGGAAAAAATTTAACCTGGAACTGCCGGAGCCCCGGGAGCCCGAAGGATGCGCCTGCGGGGAAATTCTGACCGGTGCAAAAACCCCGCCGGAATGCCCCTTGTACAAAACGCGCTGCACCCCCATGAATCCGGTGGGACCCTGCATGGTTTCCAGCGAAGGCACCTGTGCGGCGTATTACCGCTATCACGGGTGATACACGGTTGGCTGGTGGCTTGTGGCCGGGAGAGTTTAAAGGCAACCATCACGAAAGGAAAAAAGCTCGAAAAAAGAGATCAATCTTTCATGCGTTCGTGATACTTGTTTTACCTGTACCGGTTGTCATATATATGCTCCGATACAACCTATGTCCAACGTGAGAAACATTTTTTCCGAGGGTTCAGGGTGCCGAAAAACATGACAACCGCTATTCAACAGATTTTCCATGGAAAATCGTATAACTAAATTAAAATTGGCTGTATTTCGAGAAACAATAGGTGATCTCACAATGTTTTCATCATATACAGCGGAATGCAATCTAATAGCGTTTGGAGTACAATTACCTTGAGATCAACAGTTGTGAACGATGCCCTAAAGGAAACGCTGTTTCGGAACGGTATTTCGCCAAGCGCTATAACATCAAACACCAAACACCAATGATTACCAAACCCGACAAAATTCTTCTGGACCATGGCAGCGGCGGCAAGCTTTCCCATCACCTGACAACCGGTCTGATGCTGCCGGTATTCGACAACCCCATCCTGGCGAACCTGGATGACGGCGCCGTTTTCACGGTAGGCGGGCAGCGGTTCGCCTTTTCCACGGACACGTATACGGTGGACCCGATCTTTTTTCCGGGGGGCAGCATCGGCGATCTCGCCGTCAACGGTACGGTCAACGATGTGAGCATGTGCGGCGCCGACCCGCTTTACCTCAGTGTGGGGCTGATTCTGGAAGAGGGGTTTCCCATCCCCGACCTCGAAAGGGTTCTCGAGGATATGGGCCGGGCCGCCGGGAAAGCCGGTGTCCAGGTGGTGACCGGAGACACCAAGGTGGTGCCCAAAGGGGCGGCCGATAAAATTTTCATCAATACGTCCGGCTTGGGAAAGATTCCCCCGGGCGTCGATGTGTCGAGCAAAAACGCGAGGGTGGGGGACAAGGTCATTCTCAGCGGCAGCATCGCCGACCACGGCGTAACCATATTGACGCAGCGCGAGGGCTTGGCCTTCGACGCGCCCGTCAGGAGCGATTCGGCGCCGCTCAATCACATGGTTAAAAAAATGTTTTCGGCCGGTCAGGCCATCCACGTCCTGCGGGACCCGACCCGGGGAGGCGTGGGGACGGCGCTCAATGAGATTGCGGCGGGCTCCGGGGTGGGCATTCGCATCGAGGAAAGCCGCATTCCGGTGAAGCCCGAGGTCGCCGGCATCTGCGAACTGCTGGGTTTCGACCCCTTGTACCTGGCCAACGAAGGCAAATTGCTGGCCTTTGTGGCTCCCGAAGATGCGGACGCTGTGCTGGCGGCCATGCGAGCGGACGCATCCGGGGCCGATGCCTGCTTCGTCGGCGAGGTGGTGGCCGATAACCCGGGACAGGTTTTCATGGAAACCCGCATCGGCGGCCAGCGCATCGTGGACATGCTGACCGGGGAACAACTGCCGCGAATCTGCTAAAAATAAATTTTCGGTTTCCGTTAGGCGGCCGCTCGAAAATAAGCCTGGCTTTCAATAGGGAGTGAAGGCTTCATCAACAAAGGGAAAATTTATTTTTAATATTTTTCATTTCATATTCTACTGTCATCAATGAATCTCTTTATTAAGAAATATCAGACAAGTATACATTGTTCATCCATTTTTAATAGGTGGGGTGGTCATTGTCTTTTCGCTATTTTTCTGCTGGTGGTGATACTCCAGGGATGCTCGGCTAAAAAAGAGGTGGTTTTTTCCGGCCGCACCATGGGCACGACCTACCACATCAAGGCGGTGGCTGGATATTTTATATGGACAGCGGACCTCAAGACCAAAATCGACGCATGTCTGGTGGACATCAACCAGAGCATGTCGACCTATATTCAGGACAGCGAAATAAGCCGGTTCAACCGTTTTGAAAAGATCGATGCGCCCTTTTTTGTATCCGACGGTTTTCTCGACGTCATCCGGACAGCGGAAAAGCTGTATAAGATAACGGGCGGAGCCTGGGATGGCACCGTCAAACCGCTGGTGGACCTCTGGGGCTTCGGGAAACCCGGGCGGCAGGGCGGGCTGCCCGATGCGGAAGCCATTGAAAGCCGGCTGAAAACGGTGGGGTTTGACAGGATAGAGATATCGGATGAGGGATATGTCAAGAAACAGCATGCGGACACCACCCTGGATTTTGCCTCCATTGCCAAGGGGTATGGCGTTGACCGGGTGTCCGGGCTGCTGAAATCCGAAGGCATTGCCGATTTCATCGTGGAAATCGGTGGTGAAGTGGTTGCGTCCGGCCGCAGAAAAGACGGCCGCCCCTGGCACGTGGGTGTGAACATGCCGGACAAGGACGCGTCGCGCAGTGCCCTTTACGGCGTGGTCGACCTTTCAGATCGTGCCATGGCCACCAGCGGTGATTATCGCAATTTCTTCGAGAAGGACGGCGTCATGTACAGCCACATCATCGACCCCCGCACCGGTTATCCGGTTCGAAACGGGGTGGTCAGCGCCACAGTCATCACCAGGGACTGCATGCTGGCAGACGGCCTGGCAACAGCGGTGATGGTCATGGGACATGAAAAGGGCCTGGCCCTGCTGGAACGGATGCCGGGGGTCGAGGGAATGGTCATCGTGCGTGAGGCTGACAACAGGTTGGTCGATTACCCCACACCGGGATTTGTAACCCTCATGCGGTAAAGGCCGGGGGGTTTTAGCTTAGAACCCTTGTCATCCCCGCGAAAGAGGCTGTGTCGCAATCCGCTTTGGCAGGGTTAGGACATTTGCCATATATATGTTCCGTTTCAACATTGGATTGGCTGGTGGCGGGTTTGTTTTTCAAAGCACCATATCATCAATAATCTGCACGACTGTCGTAGTGCCCTGCCGGATCGATGATGTTTCCACTATCTGATTTTATTAAAAATCTGCACTTTTTCATCAACAATCCGGCGGGCACAGGGTATGCCTTGGTTTGATATGGTGCTTTGAAAAACAAACCCGCCACCCGCTTAGGGCATACGGAACCTTATTCTGACAAACACTGTAAAACCCTGCGCTACATGATCGGGCAAACAGATGGATAGAACCAAACCATGTATAATCAAACGGTTATCAATTTAGGCCAGGGCGTTAGCCCCGAAAAATTTTCCTGGTAGCGCTATTTGGTGAATAATGACACAGGCGCCTGCCAATCCCTTGACCAAATTCCGAATACGAGACCGTGTCGCCCCAATCCGGGCATCGGTCAACCGCTACGGGTTATTGACAACCCCCCTCTGCTTCCTATAAATAGTCACCGTTCACGCCTTTTTTCCGTTACCACCAACAATGGCAACCCAATCTGAGCGCTCAATTTAGGGATACCTATGATAAAGGCATACCTGAAAACCCTAACGAGCGGTCTGCTTCTCGAGCGGATGCTGAAAAGGCCCCTGGTCGTTCTGGCGGTCGTTTTACTGATCACCGCGGTTTTTGCCTGGCGGATTCCTTCCCTTATCTTTAAGACGTCCATTTATGATCTGATTATCGAAGACCTGCCGGAGACGGCCCGCTACGACGATTTCAAGAAGATATTCGGTTCCGATGA
>JAJDNW010000127.1 GCA_022340465.1 Deltaproteobacteria bacterium
CAGGAGGTGCAGGCGTCGGGATTGATGTAGCGGGGCTTCGAGTTGATGAAGGCCTTGAAATTGCCCGCGGAACCCTCGATTTTTTCTATTTCGGAGTTGGTGATCAGGTTGATGTTCAGATGCCGGCCGACCTCGACCAGTTTCGGTGAAATAATTCACATCGCGCAGTCGTTGGTTGGAAAGGTCTTGTCCAGTTCACTCATCACGCCGCCGATGGCGGGCGACTTTTCCACCAGGTGGACAAGATAGCCGGAATCGGCCAGGTCAAGCGACGCCTGCATTCCGGCAATGCCGCCGCCCACAACAAGAACAGACCCGTTTTTCTTACCTTTTTCTGCACCCATGTTCACTCCTTGCTATGAATTTGCAATTGGAAAAAAAGATAGCGATATAACGGCTGAATCGCTATCATTTTTAGCATAAACCAACCCGTCCCGTCGCTGTCACAATAGCCGCTAATAACCGATTCGGCGGGTACCGGAATGGCCCAACGTGTTTTTCAGATTCAATTGTAAACGTCTTGCACCAAGAGCAATGAGTGTGCCTATGACACAATTCCAAGAGGGAAGTCAAGGAAAATGCGGCAGGAAATGGGGTGCCGGGGCTGCAATGCCGACGCCGGGTATATGTGGGGTGGCGGGCTGATTGGGTTACTTGAGTTAGCGTGTTTATTGAGTTACCGGGTTATTTGGGCTAGCGATCGTAACTCGACAAACGCAACAAACAAAGCCCTATCGGGGTATTTACCCCAACGATGAGGTTTATCCGGCCATATGTGGGATATAGACCTGGAAAAAACTCCCCTTTCCCGGCGTGCTTTTCACCTGAATGGAGCCCTGGTGGGCCTGGACGATTTTTTTGACGATGGGAAGGCCTAAGCCGGTGCCGGTAATGTAACGCGTGCGTTCGTTTTTCACCCGGTAAAAGCGGTCGAAGATGTGCTCCAGGTCTTCGGGGGCAATGCCCGGTCCGGTGTCTTTGACGCCGATGCACAGGAAATCGTTCGCCAGCGCGACGGATAGGTCGATGACGGCCTCTTCCCGGGAATATTTGATGGCGTTGGTGATCAGGTTGGCGACGACCTCCTCCATGTTGCGCCGGTTGGCATTGACAGGCGGCAGGCCGGGTACCGGCGTGAAACGGATCGATATGTTTTTAGCGGCGGCGCTTTCCTGGTGGAAGTGCCGCTGCTCTTCCAGAAGGTCGTTGAACTGGACGGCTTCCTTTTCGAGCGTGATCAGGCCCGATTCGATTTTGGCCAGGTCGAGCAGCTCCGAGGACATCTCCACCAGGCTGTTGATCTTTTTGGAGGCCCTTCCGAGGATTTCCATCTGCTTCGCGGAAACGTCCCCCGCTAGTCCGTCCATGATCACCTTGAGCTGCATGAGAACCGAGTTCATGGGGCTTCTGATCTCGTGCGAGACCATGGAAACGAAGTCCGATTTGGTGCGGTCCAGCTTTTTCAGCGTGCTGATGTCGTTCAGCACGGTGATGGTTCCCAGGTTCATGCCGGTGCGATCCCGGAAGGGTGCGCAGTGGGCGTTCAGGAATATCTCATCGGTTTCGCCGGCAGCTTCCGTGCGGATTTCGCGCACGATTTCCGTGTCGGTGTCCGTGGGCATGGCGATGGCCTGGTCGATGATCTCCAGAAGTTCTTCAGACACGATGAATTCCTGAACCGGGCGCCCGGCGACTTTTTCCCCGGACCGGCCGATCATTTTCAAAAAGGCCGGGTTGGCCAGCACCACCTGCAGCTGGGCGTCGGTGGCCATAACCCCGTCCGACAGCCGGTTGATCAGCCCCCGCATGCGCGATTTTTCCTTGGCAATATCCTGGAGCGCCCGGGTGTACTCGATGGCCTTTGCTACCACCACCTTGAGCTGCTCCGGGGAAAACGGTTTGGGGATGAAATCGAAAGCACCGGATTTCATGGCTTCGATGGAGTGTTCGATGGTGGCGTATCCGGTGATGACGATGACGACAGTGTCCGGGTGGGAGACCTTCACTTTGGGGAGCACGTCCAGGCCGGAAATTTCGGGCATCATGAGATCCAGGAGGATGATATCGAAGTGTTCCCGGGCGATCATATCGAGGCCCTTCCGTCCGCTTTCGGCGGAGGCTACATGAAAGCCTTCCTGGGACAACACGTCACGGCAGCCTTCCCGGATGCGTTTTTCATCGTCGACCACGAGTATTTTGGGGGTGTATCGCTGCTGTGCTTCGGTTGCTTGGGGCATGGCTCAAAACCTTTTTTAACTATTTGATATTTATTGCTATGCTTAATATATTCGGTCAGGGATTCAGCCCTGCGATTTTAGATTCGCAATGACCTTATCGGCGTTATCGGGCATGCCGGCAAGGCCCTGTGCTGCCGACCGCCGCTACCCGATCAGCGCCTCCTCCAAACCGGTGAGGTGCTCCGGAAATCGGAGTAAAAAGGTGGTGCCGTCCGCACCGGTCTTTTTGATCGTTATTTCGCCCTGATTTTCCTTGATGATGCCGTACACGGTGCTCAGACCAAGGCCTGTTCCCAGGCCGGGCTCCTTGGTGGTGAAAAAGGGGTCGAAGATCTTGGACAGGTGGCCCTTCGGTATGCCGCAACCCGTATCGGCAACTTCCAGGCAAACGGCCTTCTTTTGTTCGTCCCGGTAGGTCCGCAGGGTGAGGACGCCCTGTTTGTCCATGGCATCCACGGCATTGATGACCAGGTTGATGATCACCTGGGCCATCTGGTTCTCGTCCACCTTGATGAAAAGGTCCTCCCGTGTGTAGTCCTTCAGCAGGCTGACGTTTATAAAGAGTTTCTGGTCACGAATCAGGGCGAGGCCTTCGTCGACCAGATCGTTGATTCTGAGGGGCTTTCGCAGGGCATTGGTCTGCCGGCTGTAGGCCAGAAGATTCCTGACGATTCCACTGCAGCGATTGGCGTCCTCGACCACATTCTTCAGCTTTTTACGGTAGGGGTCGCCGGCGTCCATGCCGTCCAGCACCATGTTGGCATACAGGAGGATGCCGGTCAGCGGGTTGTTAATTTCATGGGCCACGCCGGCGGCCAGTTTACCCAGAGAAGCCATCTTTTCCGACTGAACGATCTGCGAGTTGGCCTCGCGGAGCTTCTCCTCCATGGCGATAATGGGGCGCAGGTCCTTGTAAATGCCCACCGTGGCGACCTCGGAGTCGCCCTCATAAATAATGGAAGCATTGAGTTCGACCGGAATTTCCGTGCCTTCCGCATTCAGTATGCTCGTGTTGGTGCTAAGCAGCTTGCCTTTGCCGCCCTGCCTTCCGCTGCGCAGCTGCCTCATGATTACCTTGGCCGTTCCGACAGGGTACAGCTTTTCAACGGGAATGGACATGATCGCCTCCCGCTGGGTGTAGCCGAACAGTTCCTCGGCTGCAGGGTTCATGAGCAGAATGTTGGCGTAGCTGTCCGCCGCCACGATGGCGACCGGTGAACCGTGGATGATTTTTTCCAGAAAGGCCTCGGCTTCCTTGAGGGTGACTTCCAGGTTCTTCAGTCGGGTGACGTCGCGGAGGCTTTCCATGATGTAGTCCACGTTGCCATTTTCGTCCAGGATGGGCGAGAAAACCCGGTCTTCCCAGAATTGCTTGCCGGTCAGGGAGTAGCTCCGGCGCAGGATGGACTGCCCCTTTTTTTCGCTGACGACTTTGTTGAGAGGGCACACCTCGTTGGGGCAGACCTTTCCGCCGTAGAAGATTTCGTGACATTTTTTGCCCACCAGCTGTTCCTTGGTGAGATTGCGTGTTTCCAGGAAAATCTGGTTGGCCGTCAGGATGGACTTGTCCGGTTTGATGATCAGCGTGGGGAAGGAAAGGGAGTCGAACACCCTGACCCGCCAGTCCATCTCTTTGATCAGTTTATCATTCATATTCAAGGCGTTTTGAAGACGGTCCCCAGGGCGTCAGCCGCCCTGTCCGCCCTGTTTTCCGGGAAAACGAAATGCACCGAAGCGGCCGAGCATCCCGTTGCGATATAGCGGATATCTTCCTTTTCCAGGGCGTCGCAGGCCTTATGGGCGATGCCGTAGCGGTCCCCAAAATGGGGCCCGTAAAAAGTAAGCATTTCAACGGGATAATCAACCCGGTAGTGTCGGGCGTCATCCGTGAACACCGGCGACGGCGATGTCGTCAGGCGGTCCTTCCACTCGCCGCTGCAAACAAGGTGCAGCCGCAACGCACCCGCTTCGGGCTGGTGGACCAGTACCAATCGGAAACGCAGCGCCGCCTTTCCCAGTTCGCCAAGCCACCGGCCCAGGTCCGGGAGTTGTGTGGGGTCAACATCGGCCCGCACGAGGCACAGGCCTTTTTCCACCTGAAAGCCGTAGGTTCTTATGGTTTCTTCCCAGTAAACGGCAATGGTTTCCATTACATCGATTTCACACGGATGTCCGGGCGGAAAGGCGAATGGTTTCCAGGCAGGGTTACATGCCCGGCAATACAGTCGGCTGTTTTTTCCAGCAGGGAAAAATCCGTTACCAGACACAGGGCCGATATCGAGGTGGCCAGGGCATGCAGCGGAGCACCGGCCTCACCCACGAGCCGAAGCATCAGGCCAAGGAATTCGAGGTTGAAATTGTGGGGGAAAACCGAGATACTGCCAACAGATGGTAGGAATTGAATGTGTGTCGTCAGGGTGTTGTCACCGGAGACGACATTTTTTGCTCTTGGTATATCTTCGGTCAATATGCAGTAGGAGCCCGCGGTTTCACCACCCCGGGCCGTTGCGCAAAGGAGTGGCAGGTTTACCCGGTTCTCTCCCATCAATTTCAGAAAATGTGCGTTCGGATCCCTTTCCCCCGAAACGGCCCTGATCGTGATCAGGGTCATTTCAAGGCTCAATTTGATGCCGTTTACCCGCAGTTTTTCGCTCATCCGATTTGCAACCGTGCGTTACGCCGGCACCGGCCGGTTAGAGGTTGTCCTTGACCATCTCCATGAGCTTGTCCAGCTCGATGGGTTTGGGGATGAAGTCGTCCGCCAGGGTGGTTTTGCCGTCCATGTGGGTGTAACTCGTAGAGGTCACGGCATCGGCCACGGCCGTCAGCAACACGATCACGATATCCTTGTACGTATCGGATTTTTTCAGCTCGTCGCACAACTCGTAGCCGTTCTTGCGGGGCATCATGACATCCAGGATGATCAGGGCCGGCCGCTCTTCCTTGATGCGGTCCATGGCCTCAACGCCGTCGTAGGCCTTGGCCACCCGAAAATTTTCGCTCTCGAGCTTCATGGATACGGACTCCACCAGATCCGGGTCGTCGTCCACCACCAGTATCAGTTGCTTGTCAGTCATTTTTTATTCCTCCTTGATAACGTATTGAATCTATTTTTCGGGCACATATAGAACGTCAATCACATTGTGAACCGTGATTACACGATTTCGGGCCGCGGGTAGAGGCCGGCCTTTTCGACGATTTCAGGCACCTTCTGCTCCCATTCGATCGCCATGATGTGGAATCCGGCGACGCCTTCGACCTGCTTGAGGCGCTCGATGGCTTCCACGCATATCTTGATGCCTTCCTCGGCCTGCTTGTCTTTGGGCACGCCGGCCATGCGATCCACGACTTCATCGGGGACATCCATCCCCGGCACCTTGTTTTTCATGTAGCGGGCCATGCCGGCCGTTTTCATGGGGGTGATACCGGCCAGGACGGCCACCCTTTCGTGCAGGCCGCGGTCGACGACGCCTTTCATCCATTTTTCGAACTTGTCCAAATTGTATATGCACTGGGTCTGGACGAAGTCCACGCCGGCCTTGGCTTTTTTGGCCAGGCGGGCCACGCGCAGTTCGAAGGGGTCGGCAAAGGGGTTGGCGGCGGCGCCGATGAA
Organism: Deltaproteobacteria bacterium; assembly: GCA_022340465.1. NCBI lineage: Bacteria > Pseudomonadati > Myxococcota > Myxococcia > Deltaproteobacteria bacterium. The sequence goes on from JAJDNW010000127.1 coordinate 5,851, forward strand.
CATCTTGGGCGGGTTGAGAATGTCGTCGCCGCCCTGAAATTTTCCCTCTTCACGCATCCTGTGCACCATCTGCACGAACTGGATGGAGTCGATGTCGTGGACGTTGATGGCCTCGGGGTGGTCGCCGAAGTGCGGGTGATCACCGGACAGGCACAGCATGGTGTCGATGCCGTGGGAGTAGGCGCCCAGGATGTCGGCCTGCATGGCCAGACGGTTGCGGTCGCGGGTGACCATCTGCAGGATCGGGTCCATACCCATCTGTTTGATGAAAACACAGGCGGCAAAGCTGGACATGCGCACCATGGCCGTCTGGTTGTCGGTCACGTTGACGGCATCCACGTAGCCTCTCAGCATTTCGGCTTTTTCTTTGATTTTTTCCGGAACGGCGCCCCGGGGGGGGCCGCACTCGGAGGTCACTGCCAAATTTCCTGATGCCAATACTTTTTCAAGTTTGCTTTCGGTTTTCATTCTGCCAAATCCTCTCTTATGATCTTGCGGGGTCCGCCGCCCCGGCCAGTTTGCCAGTTTTTCGCCGGCATGATGTCTTCATACCGATCTTCCATGCCGAGGGCCTTCAGCCGATCCCAGATCAGCTGCCAGACGCAGTCCACTTCCGGGCTGATTTCACACTTCCCGCCGGTGGATCCGCCACAGGGACCGTTGAGCAGCCTTTTGGAGCAGCGCGCAATCGGGCATATGCCGCCGGTGATTCCCAGGAGGCAGTCGCCGCATCCCTGGCACCGTTCGGCCCACACCCCCTGTCTCTCGGAGGCGCCCATGAATTTGGTGTTGACCGCCGGGAAGACGGGCTTTTCCTTGTAACGCCGGGCAATCTCCTGGACCCCGCAGCCGCAGGCCATGGAAAGCACGGCGTCCGCCTGATCGACATGGGTGCTCAATTCCTCGACATACTCCGGATCGCACTGTCTTTCGAGGGTCAATTCCTTGATGTCAATGGTCTGGCCCGATTTCATGAAATTCATCTGCAGGGCGGATGCCAGGAGACCAACCTCCTTACGGCCGCCTGCCGCACACACCGTGACGCATTCGTTGCAGCCCACGAGCAGAATGCGATGGAAGGGCTTTATGCTTTCGACAATTTCTTCCAGAGGTTTTCTTTCAGCTGTTATCATGGTGCTTCACTCTCCTTTGGTGTTGAGGTCCCCCACTGATCAGGATGCCGGTGCTTCAGGCGCCGGTATGCAGGGCAACCCCCGTTTTTCGCGGAGTCGCTGCCGTGGCCTGTGCTGATGGGCCGCGGCGGGCCGTCAGGCCACCGCTTCCCCGTTATCTTGTGTTAACGGGGCTTTGGTCGGGTTGGGCCCCAATTCACGTATTTTTTCCGTCATCTCCCTGGCCACCTGGGCAAAACGTTCCCCCATGCCGGCGGACATGTAGTACATTTCCAGCCGTTCCCCGCCGATACCGATTTCATCCAGCAGCTTTTTGACGTAGGCGACGCGCCGGGCAACCTTGGTGTTGCCGTTTTTGAAGTGGCAGTCGCCTTCCAGGCAGCCGGCGACATAGACGCCGTCGGCACCTTTTTCAAAGGCTTTCATCAAATGAATGGCGTCGACTTTTCCCGAGCAGGGCACGCGGACGATGTTGACATTGGCGGGATAGGGCAGGCGCTTGCTGCCGGCCATATCCGCGGCCGTATAGGCACAGTAGTGGCAGCAAAAGGCCACGATAACCGGTTCAAATTGTTCCATTATGCAACCATCCTTTCCAGGAGCCCGTCCAGTTTAGCCAGGATCTGGTCGTCTTCGAACTGCATCAGTTGAATGGCCTTGGCCGGGCATTCGGCAGCACAGACGCCGCAGCCATGGCATTTGGCCGGGTCGATTTCTGAATATCCGTCGGCGTTGATGAACGGTACGTCGAAAGGACAGGCCCGCACGCACACCAGGCAGGCGGCACATTTGGTCCCATCCACGCGGGCGACGGCGGCCCCCAGTTCGATGGTGTTTTTGGCCAAGAGGGCCTGGGCCCGCCCGGCCGCGGCCTGGGCGTCGGCAATGCTTTCCTTGATATTTTTCGGCGCGTGGGCCGTTCCGGCGACGAAGAAGCCCGGTATGGAAAGATCCAGCGGCCGCAGCTTGACGTGGTCTTCCAGGAAGAACCCCTGCTGGGTTCTCTGCAGCCTGAAAATCATGGCCAGGTCTTCGGTGGCTTCGTCATCGGCTATGAGGCCGGTGCTCAGGCAGAGACAGTCTGCCGCAAGCGATATCTCGCGTCCCAGGATCGGATCGACGAAGGCCAGCGTGACGCCTTTTTCGGCCGCTTCCACCACGGGGGGGGCATCCTTTTCGTAGCGCACGAAGATGACTCCCCGCTTGCGGGCTTCCAGATAGTAATCTTCCAGGAAGCCGTAGGTGCGCATATCCCTGTAAAGGACGAAAATGCGCATATCCGGATTGAGGTCGAGCATGGCCAGGGCGTTCTTGACGGCTGCCTGGCAGCAGATGCGCGAGCAGTCGGGGTTGTCGGGACAGCGCGAACCCACGCACTGAATCATGGCCACCGTGTCCATGGCTTTTACACGGTCAGGATCTTTTTCCAGCATACCGTCCATGTCCAGCTGTGTCATCACGTCGGGATGCTGCCCCAGCAAATATTCGTCGGGCCGGTTCTGCTTGGCACCGGTGGCCAGAATCGTGACACCGTGTTCGATCTGCCGGTAGTACATCTGCGGGGCGATCTGCAGGCCGGTTTTGAACATGCCCGGCATGCCGGTGTGGTCGACGATGATGGCATTGAACACCACCTCGATGGAAGGGTGGGCCTTGACCTTGTCGGCCAGGGCCTGTATGAAGGGCGCCACCCGCTCGCCGTCGATGGTTTTCTGGATGTTGATGGCGATGCCGCCGAGCTGGGCGCTTTTCTCCACCAGGAACACCTTAAAGCCCTGATCGGCCAGCGTCAGGGCCGAGTTCATGCCGGTGACACCGCCGCCGACCACCAGGATGTCCTTGTTCATGGGCAGGGAGTGCTCCATCAAGGGGTGGGCCTTCACAACGCTGGTAACGGCCATGCGGATGAGATGCTGGGCCTTTTTGAACGCCCCTTGTGGGTCGTTGGCGTGGACCCAGGTGTTTTGGTCCCTGATGTTGGCGATTTCGACCAGGTATTTGTTGATGCCGGCGCGCTGCAAGAGGTCCTGAAACTTGGTCTCATGGGTCCGGGGCGAACAACCGCCGATGACCACACGGTTGAGCTTTTCTTCGACGATGGTTTTCTGAATCTTGTCCATGGCGGCTTTGCTGCACCCGTGGCCGGCTACCACCGACACGGCAACCTGAGGCAGGCTGAGTCCGAAATCCGCCAGGGCCTGGGTGTCCACGACGCTGCCGATGTTCAGGCCGCAGTCGCAGATGAAGATGCCGACCTTAGGATCCTCGTCGCTGACGTCCCGTTCGCGGACGGGTTCGTCGCCGTCTTCCTCGCCGTATTCGTCGCCGTCTTTCACGGCGGCTTCGACGGGACTGCTTTCCTCGGCGGCCAGGCAGGCAGCGGCACTGGCCTGGATCATGGTTTCAGGGATGTCCTTGGGGCTTTCGAAAAGACCGCAGGCGTAGATGCCGGGTACGGAGGTGGACACCGGGCTGAAAGCGCCGGTTTTGGCAAAATTGTGCTCGTTCAACTCGATGCCCAGGGCCAGAGCCATTTCTCTAACATCGTCCGCAACGCGGAAGCCGGTCGATAGAACGGCCATGTCGAACGTTTCCGTTTTGGACGGCGTGCCGTCTTCCACCAGGTAGGTAATGTCCAGCCCGCCCTCGGCGTTGCGTAAGATGCTGTGGGGGCGGCTGCGAACCAGGTTGACATGGAATTCATCTTCAGCCCGGTTGCGGTACTGTTCGTATTCCTTGCCGAAGGTCCGTATGTCCATGTAAAAGATGGTGGTTTCGATGGTATCCTGGAAGCGTTCTTTGGTAACGATGGCTTCCTTCAGGGCAAACATACAGCAGGCGCTGGAGCAGTAGGAAGCCGCACCCTTCTGAATGCCGCGTGAACCAACGCACTGGATCCAGGCGATCTTCTCGGGCTTTTTGCCGTCCGACGGCCTCACCAGCTCCCCCTGGGTCGGGCCGGAGGCGGAAAGGATGCGTTCGTATTCCAGGCTGGTGACCACGTCCGGGTTTTTGCTGTATCCAAAATTGTCCAGGCCCGAGGGATCGAACACCGCGGCCCCGGGGCAGAGAATGACGGCCCCCACGTTGAGCTCCAGCTCTTTTTGCGAATCGTCCGGCACAATGGCGCCGGCTTTGCACACATTTTCCAGGGCCTTGACATCCTGGCACTTTTCCATATCGATGGCATAGGCCTGCGGGGTGGCCTGTGGATACCGCATGCAGGTTGGTGCCCGGTGATCCAGTCCTGGATGGAACTTCACACATTCCGGAAAAGCGGTGTGGCAGTCGCCGCAGGCCGTGCATTTATCAAGGTCTATGTAGCGGGGGGACTGGTTCAGATGGACGGTGAAATCACCCTTCTCGCCGCTGATGCCTTTGACTTCCGTCATGGTCATCAGTTCGATGCGATCCTGGCGGCCGCCCTCGGAGAGGCGCGGAGATATGGTGCACAGGTCGCAGTTGTTGGTGGGAAAGGTGCGGTCCAGCTGGGTCATCAGACCACCGATGGATACGGCCTTGTCGACCAGAACGACATTCCGGTCGGATTCTGCCAGGTCCATGGCGGCGCGGATGCCGCCGATACCCCCGCCAACCACGAGTATTTTCTTATGGGATGGCATTGGTTCTTTATTGTTCAGCATACCTGTTTATTCCTGTTCATGGTTTGTTGTTTGTGGTTGTACCGCCCCGAAGAGGCGGCAGGTTTTTTTACAGCCCGGCCACATCCAGGATCGAAGCGAGGCGATGTTCCCACCCCAGGGTCTGGATTCTGACCCCCTGGGCCACGCCGCGCAGGGCGGCGACGGTTTCACCGGCGATTTTAATACCTTCCATTTCCCGATCAGGGGCTTTACGAATACGCTTGATCAGATCTTCCGACAGGTTGGCGTCCGGTTCGCTGGTGGCGATGTAGCGTGCGATGGCCACGGATTTGATCAGAAACACCGTCGGGATGACGGGGACGCCCAGATTTTTAGCCTTTTCCATGAAGGTCCTGAAAAGATCCAGGTCGAAAACCGGCGGTGTGACGATAAACTGGGCCCCGGCGGCAATTTTTTTCCCGGCCAGTGCCAGTTCGTCATCCGTGAAGGAGGCGATGGTGCACCCGGTGGTGAAGTCGGGCCTCCCATCCAGTTCGAAGCCTGCCAGATCTTTGCCTTCCTGCAGGGTACGGATCGCCTTGAGCAATCCTTCTTCATCCAATTCGTCGACCGGCTGGGCGTCGCGGTGGTCGCCCACCGCCATCTCTTCGCCCTGTACGACGATCAGGTTCTGGATACCCATTACGTGGGCGGCCAGAAGGTCGCCCTGCAGGGCCAGCATGTTGCGGTCCCTGCCGTAGACGTGAATGAGGGATTCGATGCCCTGCTGGTGCATCAGAACGCCTCCGGCCAGGGCGCTCATCTTCATCACCCCGTTGTCCATATCGGGGATGATGACGGCATCCACACGACCCTTGATGCGGCGGGAATCCATTACCATTTTGGATATATTGACCCCCTTGGGGGTGTGCATCTCGGCCAGAACAACAAATTCACCTGCCGACAAACGTTTGCGAAGACTCATAATTCATCTCATCCTTATATATAGGGTTGATAGGTTGATCTTTGGTTAAAGGCATGGGCGGACGGCGGGGCCATCCGTCCGTGCCCGGTCCTTGAAAGCTCGTTTACATGGCCGTTTCCGGATGAAAGACGTTTACCTCTTTCAGATCGTCCCCCAGATACTCACGCTCGTTGGGTCCGAGGATGCCGAGGGAGAGACAGATCAGGGTCCAGAGGTGAACCACCGGGTAATTCCCGCCGTAGTGTTCGCTCAGTTCGTGGATCTGGGCATGGCAGTTGTGACAGCCGGCGATGCAGTAGTCGGCGCCGGTGGCCTTGATCTGTTCGTCTTTCAATTTGCCGTAGGCAAGGCGCTCTTCCTTGAATCCGGACTGGAGAAAGCCGCCGCCGCCGCCGCAGCAGTAGTTGTTGGACCGGTTGGGGGTCATGTCGACGAAATTCTCTTCGCCGACCACCGATTTGACCACGAACCTGAGGTCCTCGGCGATGGGGTCGCCGTAGGATTTGCGCACGATCTGACAAGGATCCTGCACGGTGAACTTGATCTTTAAGTCCTTGTTCCAGTCGGAGTTGACCTTGAGTTTTCCCTCGCGGATCCACTTGGCGTAGTATTCATAGATGTTTTTGACGACGAAGTTGTGCTCGATGTTGAATTTTTTCAGTCCTGCCAGGACTGAGAAGGTTACGTGCCCTCACTCCGTGTTGAGAAAGACCTTGCACCCCAGGTCGTCGGCCTTCTTGGCGCTGGTGCGCGTAATGTGCTCCCAGCTGTCGTTGTCGGCCAGGAACATGCAGTAGTTTTCCCCGGCCCACCCCTTGCTGCCGTAGGTCCAGTCCGCACCGACCAGGTGCAGGATTTTCCAGAGGGGCAGCAGCTCGTCGGGCTCGGTCACCGGCTCCCTCGAGTTCTGGTTGAGGAAAAATTCGGCACCCTCCTTGTCGATGGGCGCCTGCATCTCGGCGAATTCCGGCTGGGCTTCCTGGTACTCTTCCAGCACGTCTTCCACCACGAACTGAAAATCCTCGGGCGTGGCGCCCATGGCGCTGGTGCTGTCGTTGCGCAGGGCCATGTCGCAGGATCCCAGGATACCCTTGGGACGTTCCTCCCTGGGCCAGGCGGCGCGGGCGTTGTACACCAGCTGGGGGATGTCGATTTTCATGGGGCAGACATAGATGCACCGCTGGCACATGCTGCACATCCACACCCAGTTGGTGCTCAGGATTTCCTCGTCCATGCCGAGGGCGGCCATGCGTAGAAACTTGCGGGGGTCCATACCTTCCAACCCGGTGGCCGGACAGCCCGATGAGCAGGCGCCGCAGGTCAGGCACAGGTTAAGGTTGCCGCCTTCCGGCAGGAGCTCTTTGACCTTGTCCATGAAAATGCTCTTTTGCTTGCCTTCCAGTCTGATTGGTTTCTCTTCCATTGCTTTTCCTCTCTACTCCTTTGCACGTTTTTTCAACCGAATACGGTAAAAATATTCCATCCCCATGTCGCTGGAGGTGTCCACGGAAATAAGCTCGTAGGAAGCGTGCGGCAGCACCCTGAAAAGGTCCTTCTGGGTGTCCGGGTCGCTCCCCTGGATTTCCAGAATATCTTCCGCGTTCATTTTGGAAAACATCTGTGTCATTTTTAGAAGCATGATCGGGGTTATCGAACCCCTGAAATCTAGGGTGTAATTTGCTTTCATTTTTCAATGCGTTCCTGGTTCCATTGGTCAGGGAGGTGAATTTTGCAAAATCGGGGCCAACTTTGCCTGATCCGGGGTGAAAATACTTTTTCATTGAAAAACGGTGGGTTCGGTGCAATGATCCGGGGGTGAACGAAACGGGGGTTGTCAAGCGACCGTTAAACTGTTAAGGAAATCCTCTTTTACACGTGTTAAGGGCTTTACACTAAATGTTCAACCATGAACTGGACATATACTGGAAAACGGTGGTCAACACGATCCGTGACGGCATCATGATCGTGAACACCCAGGGGGCCATCGTTTCCGTGAACCGCGCTTTCGAGACCATTACCGGCTATGATCGGGAGGAGTTGATCGGCCGCCCCTGCACCGTGCTCAATTGCGACATTTGCAAGAGCGCCCGTTCGAACGATAACGGCCACTGGTGCACCCTGTTCGAAAGCGGGAACATCAAAAAGCGCAAGTGCGTCATCAGGACCAAGGGGGGGCGACGGATACACGCCCTGAAAAATGCATCCATATTAAAGGACAACGAGGGGAACACCATCGGCGCCGTGGAGACGGTTACCGATATAACCGAGATCATCGAAAAAGACAGCCAGCTGGAGGCGTTTCGCCGCGAGCTGCGCTCCAAGGACGGTTTTCACGGGCTCATCGGCAGCTCGCCGGCCATGCGCCAGGTGTACGACCTGATCGAAAATGCCGCCGATTCGGACGCGCCGGTCATCATTCACGGTGAAAGCGGCACCGGCAAGGAGCTGGTCAGCAAGGCCATCCACGACATCGGGATGCGCCGGGGCAAACCTTTTGTCAAGGTCAACTGCGCCAGTCTGACCGAATCGCTCCTGGAAAGTGAGCTGTTCGGCCACGTCAAGGGCGCCTTCACCGGGGCCTACAAAGACCGGGCCGGCCGTTTCGAAAAGGCGCACCGGGGGGATATCTTTCTCGACGAGATCGGCGACATGCCCCTGTCGACCCAGGTGAAACTTTTGCGGGTCTTGGAGGAAAAGACGGTGGAGCGCGTGGGCGACAGCACCCCCATCCCCGTGGATGTGCGCATCATCTCGGCATCCAACAAGGATCTCCTGCAGCTGGTGGAAGCGGGCGCTTTCAGGAAGGATTTTTACTTCCGGATCAACGTGATCCCGATTCATCTGCCCCTTCTGAGCCAGCGTATCGAGGACATCCCGCTCCTGGCGGAGGCGTTTTTCAGAAAGATGCTGCTCAAGAGCGGGAAAAAGATCGAAGGCATCAGTCAGGAGGCCATGGACGCCCTCATGCACTACTCCTGGCCGGGCAATGTCCGGGAGCTTCGGAGCGCTTTCGAATATGCCTTTGTGACCTGCCAGGAATCCATGATACGGCCGTTTCATTTTCCCACGGTGGTCTACCGACCCCGCTCCCCCAGGAAGACGGCGGTGCGGAAGCCGTCGGTCAGCCCACACGAATTGGAGAAACTGGAATTGGTCGACGCTTTGGAAAGGGCCGGGGGCAACAAGTCCAAGGCTGCAACATATTTAGGCGTTTCGCGGGTGACCGTGTGGAACCGCATGAAGCGTTTCGGCGTGGACACCACCCAGCAGGTGAAAATGAAAAAAGGCGGCACATCCAGTAAGGAATAACGGATGAACACAGGCAATAGCTCTATTACCAACATCGCCCTGGTGGGCGGCGGAACCTACTGCAAGGAAGTTATCGAAAAAACCAGCCAGGGGTATGTGGACAACCAGATTCGGTCGCACATCGTGGCCGTGGCCGACCCCGACCCTGAAACGCCGGGGATGGTGCTGGCCCGGAAAAGGGGCCTGAAAACCGAAACCGACTACACCGTTCTCTACCGTCCCGAAAACCACATCGACCTCATCATTATCCTGACACCGGACCGCAGCGTTTTGGAAGATGTCCTGGGGACCAGACCCGAAACCATCCGGGTCATGGCTTATCACACCTTCGAGCTTTTCTGGAAGGCCATCCGTGTGCAGGAAAGGGGGTTGCGGCGGCGCAAGGAGGAGCTGGAGACCATTTTGAACGGTATCCAGGACCTGATCGTCGTCTTTACGCCTGACAGGGAGATCGTGGATGCCAACGAGAGCTTCATGGCCAAAATGGGTTTTACCCGTGAGGAGCTTTTGGGGAAAAAATGCGTCGAGGTGTATCGCCGGGGAGGCCCCCCCTGCCTGGTGGGTGACCTGGCCTGCCCTCTGAACACGGTCGTCCGGGAAAAAAGGCCCAGCATACGCGTGTTGAACCGGTTGAATCGCAAGGGCGAGCAGCGTTATTTCGAGGTCGCCATCTATCCCATCTGGGAGGAGGACGGCCGCATTTCCAAATTCATCGAAATCAGCCGCGACATTACGGAGCGCAAGAAAGAGGAGGAGGAAATCACCAGGCGCCTGGAGCAGATGGTGGAGGAAAGGACCAGGCAACTGAAGGAAACCCACGCCAAACTCATTCAGCAGGACAAGATGGCCAGCCTGGGAAAGCTTTCCGCATCGGTGGTTCACGAAATCAACAATCCCAATGCCGGCATCCTGAACCTCACCATGCTGATGAAGCGCATCATTCATGAGGGGCCGATGCAGGGCCGGGACATCGAGGCGTTTAAACGCTATCTGGATCTGATCGAGTCGGAGACCAAACGCATCAGCCGCATCGTTTCCAACCTGCTTTCCTTTTCGCGCCAGTCCAAAATGGAGATGAAGCCCCTGAGTCTCAATCGGCTGGTGGAGAAAGTGCTGCTGCTGAACAGCAATCTTTTAAAGCTGAACGACATTGTCGTCGAAAAAGAGCTCGATCCGGCCCTGCCGGATGTAAACGGTTCCGAGGATCAGCTGCAGCAGGTGTGCATGAACTGTGTCTCCAACGCCGTCGAGGCCATGGAGGGCTTCAACGGCGGGACACTGACCATTGCGACCGTTTATCTGCCTGAAAACGACCGCGTCCGGCTTGTTTTCAGCGACACGGGTGTGGGCATCGATGAAGAGAGCAAGTTAAACCTGTTCGAACCGTTTTACACCACCAAGAAAAAGGGCAAGGGCGTCGGATTGGGGCTTTCGGTGGCCTACGGCATCATCGAGGAGCACAAGGGGTCCATATCCGTGGTGTCACAACCGGGGCAGGGCGCCGTCTTTTCAATTGAACTGCCGGTGCAGTAGCTCCTACCGTTGCAACGCTGGGGTTTATGCAAGCCCGAAAACAAAATCTTTCGCAAACATCATGGGGTTTGAACAAATAGATACCCAACCCGGATAAAGCGGAAAAAATACCCCGGCGGCTCAAATACCTAAACAGCCACACTGCCGAAATCTATATGCTGGTTGCGCTGCTTTTACGTTTTGAATACGTGAACACTAGAAATGGAGTACACGCATGAGCGACACATCCATCCTGATAGTCGATGATGAACTGGTTCTGCGGGAGTCACTGGCCGCCTGGCTCGAAAGGGACGGCCACGATGTGGAGACCGCCGCCAGCGGGGAGGAGGGGCTGGCGCGGCTGCTGAAAAAGCAGTTCGATGTCATGCTGGTGGACATCAAAATGGAGGGCATGAGCGGACTCGAGGTGCTGCGCAGGGTCAGGGAAAGCGATCCGGACGTCGCCGTGGTCATGATTACGGCTTATGGTTCCATTTCCACGGCCATCGAGGCCATGAAAGCGGGTGCCCAGGATTACCTCTTGAAACCCTTCGACCCAAACGAACTGGGGCTGCTCATCGAAAAGATCCTGGCCCAGCAGGCGCAGCGCAGGGAGAACCAGTTCCTGCGCGAGGACTACAAGGAAAGAACCCGTTTCGAAAGTATGATCGGTCAGTCGGCACCCATGCAGACGGTTTTCCAGATGGTCGAGGACGTCGCCCCCACGGATTCCACCGTGCTGATTACCGGTGAAACCGGGACCGGGAAGGGCCTGGCAGCCAAGGCTATCCACACCAACAGCCCGCGGTGCGAAGGTCCTTTTGTCGTGGTCAACTGCGGCGCCATTCCCGAACACCTCATGGAAAGCGAGCTGTTCGGCCACCAGAAGGGGGCTTTCACGGACGCGAAGGAGACCAGGAAGGGGCGTCTGGAACTGGCCCACGGCGGGACGCTTTTCCTGGACGAAATCGGTGAAATCAGCATGCGTATGCAGATCGACCTGCTACGGGTTCTGGAAGACCACGTTTTTTACCGTGTGGGGGGGACGCAGCCCATCGAAACCGATTTTCGTGTGATTGCCGCCACCAACAGGGATCTTACCAAGGCGATTCGAGCAGAGAATTTCCGGGAAGACCTTTTCTACCGTCTGAATGTCATCTCCCTGAGGATGCCGCCATTGCGCGAACGCAAGGAGGACATCCCCCTGCTGGTCGAGCACTTCGTGCGTCGTTTTACCCAGGAGGCCAACAGGACGGTGAACGGGATCCGGCGCGATGCCCTGGATGAAATGATGCTGCACGAGTGGCCGGGAAACGTCAGAGAGCTGGAAAATGCCATCGAGCGTGCGGTGGTGATCGGCAAGGAGCGCAAGATAAGGCCCCAGGATCTGCCGTTTTTCAATGCGGCGGAGCGTGTCTGTTTTCCGGGCAGCTCCCTGAAAGATGTGGAACGTGACCATATCGAGAACATCCTTGCGGCCAACCAGTGGAATATCGCCCGCAGCGCAAAAATTTTGGGGGTCGACCGGTCGACGCTTTACGCCAAGGTTAAACGCTACGCCCTCAAGAAGCCGGAATGACGATCATGTCCGATGCGTTTATTGCCATTGCGCCCATTGGACCGTTGCCGGCGGCTTGGATCGAACCGTTGAAGGATCGGATTCAGGAAATTTTCGGTTATCCCACCCGGGAGGTGGCCCTTTTGGACGACGTTGAATTCGCAAGGGATCCGGAACGGGATCAGTACCATTCCACCTGCATTCTGGAGGCCCTGGCCGCAAAGGCGCCGCCCGGAGCCGTCAAGGTGCTGGGCATCACCGAGGTGGACCTGTTCATTCCCATCCTGACCTATGTTTTCGGGGAGGCCCAATTGGGGGGTGTCGCCTGTATCGTCTCCACCTGTCGGCTCAATGCCGCCGGCATGGCCGGCAATGCACAGGGCGTTTTCCGGGAACGCATGGTCAAGGAAGCCATCCACGAGCTGGGGCACACCTTCAAGCTGCGCCATTGCCAGGAGAAGGCCTGCATCATGCACTACTGCCGCAGCACCCAGGACGTGGACTGCAAAACGAACGCCCTCTGCCGCTACTGCCGGGTGCTGGTGGAAGACGAACGCAAACGGCTGGCGAAGCGTGAAACGTGAGACGTTAGACGTGAAACGTACACCGTGCACCGTAAACCGTGAGGCGCAGCATGGGGACCGCGTCTCACATTAGAATTGATTTTCCTTAATAACAATGAACCCAACCAGCCCAGCAAACCGATTCAAACCCGCCGTGACCAGAACCGTTCTGCTGTTGCTTGCCGGCATCGTGTGGGAGGGTGTCGGCATCATGCTTTTGCTTCTGGCCTTTTCGTGGCTGTCGACCGCATCGCATACCGGCATGTATCTGTACGCGGCTGCCGGCATATTGCTGGCGCTGGTGGTCCACCATTTCGGGTTTTTGAAGATAGTGGACAAAAACGCGCAGCGTATCCTCCAAATGAACGGGAAACGGTGTTTTTTTGCATTCATTCCCTGGAAAAGCTATGTGCTTGTTATTGTCATGATAACGATGGGGGCGTTGTTGCGCCATTCGACGCTTCCGAAAAAGGTGTTGGCGATTTTGTACATCGGCATCGGTTTGGCGCTGATACTGTCGAGCGTGAGGTATGTAAGAATGTTTTACCGGGAAAAAAGCCAGGCCCCGCAGTGAACGGCGAAGCCCGGCTTTTTTTCAGCTGCGCAGAAACGTTTTAGCCAGGTTGTCCCACCCCAGAGCCGGAAGGTTGCCGTAGATGTCGCTGCCTAAAAATCCGCCGTCCGTTGCCAATGGGCCGGCAACCTTTTCTACGGCCCGGTAGACCTGGGCCACCTCATCCTGCAGGAATTTTTGGGACTCGTCGCCGATCATGAGATCCTTCAGATCTTCGCGTAGTTCCGGCGCGTGGATTCTCAGAATCCATCCCTCGGCATACGGGTTGCGGGCGGCGTGCGCCCCGTCGGTTCTCACACGGGGGTTTACGGCCGTGACCACGCCGCTGACAGGCGACAGCATGCGGGCGGTGTTGGCCCCCCGGTTCAGGGCGATCTGGCCCCGGTCGCGGGTGATTGCCTTGCCCACCAGCGGTGCAACGATGGCATCCGGAGGACCCATCAGTTTCAAGGCAAAGTCATCCAGCCCCATCCGCACCTCGGAATCCGCTTCGATCTTTACCCAGGCGTGCCCCCGGTGCAGGTAGTAGCCCTGGGGGATTTTGAATCCCTGGATATTCGTGGTCGCCACCGGTTTGACCACGGCGTGCACCATGAATTCATCCTGGAAGTACTGGTCGAATTCGCAGTCGCTGCAATGGTAGTCGTGGATGCAGGTTCTGAACTCGATGCGCTTTTTCATGTGATGCACGCAGGGGCGTTTCCCCGGGGGCTGTTTGGCGAGCTTTTGCTGCCAGGTGACGATGTTGCCCCGCTTGCCTTCAGGGCGCCGCCCCTGGCCGGACAGGGCTGCGTTTTCGGCGGCAATGCGCTGCAGCGCCGTGTCAAAGTGGCAGGACCGGCACCGATAATCCAGTTTGCAGCTTTTTTTCCGCACCACGCCGGCCTGCATCCAGATGCAATCCGGCGGCGGCACCATTCCCTTTTGTTGTTTTATTTCTGCCCTTTGCATGACTTCCGGCTCCCTCTATTAATGAAGTGTTGAAATCCTGGCCCTTTGGGCCAGGTCAGAGATATTTGGCTGTGCCGGTAATAGGGGTAATGAAAATCCAAGCACCAAGTCCGAAATCCTAAAACCATATCGAATGACCGAAATTCAAAAGATCCAAACGATAGACGTAAGCCGTCGGTGGCCGGTAGGCCCGAGCAGGTTCCCACCGGCCACCGATGATCGGTGTCAGGTTTTCAAAAACGTCCTGGTGAGGTTGTGCCAGTCCAGTTTGCGTGCGTTCCCGTAGATGTCCTCTTCAAAGAAACCGCCGTCGGCCGCCAGTGGACCGACCGCCTCTTCCACCATTTTTTCGAGGGTGTCGACTTCCTGCCCCATCCAGGAGAGGGCGTCGGTTTCGGTCAGCAACGGCTTCACGGCGCCCTTGATATTCGGATTGCGCACCACGAAGAGCCATCCGTCGCCATACGGTTCGTCGTTGGCCAGGGCCGGTTTTTCCCGCACCTGGCTGTTGACTTCGACAATCACGCCGCCGATGGGGGAAAGCACGTCGGCCAGGTTGTCCTTGCGTTTGAGCCCCCAGCCGACCTTGCCCTGGTCGAGTTCCTTGCCCATCAGAGGAAGATCCAGTGCATCGGCCCTTCCCAGAAGCTTCAGTGAGAAGTCGTCGAGCCCTACCCGGATGTTGCCGCCGCTCTCGATGCGGGCCCAGGCATGACCGTTGTGAAAATAGTACTCCTTGGGTACCTCGAAGCCCTTGACCTGCTGGAAAGCCCCCGGCAACGACTTGGTCTTGGTTGACCAGACATCCTCGAAGTACTGGTCGAAATCGCAGCTGGCGCACTGGTAGTCGTAAGCACAAACGCGGTTGCCGATCCGCTTGGTGAGGCTGTGGCGACAGATCCTTTCCATTTCCGGTTTGCGACGCATGGCGTTCTGCCAGCTGATCTGTTTGCCGCTGTTTACCTGCTTGCACATGCCCTGGTCATATTTACAGGAGGTACAGTCATAATAATTGTTGCATCCCTTGAACGCTACGACGCCGGCCTGCATCCAAAGGCAGGGGTTGGCCTCCCTGGCCTTTTTATCGGGCTTTATTTTCCATACCTGACCACCTAGAACGGTGCTAATACCGTCGCCCCTGCCCAGGTCCCGTCCATTGCCTTTGGTGTAGGTTGATCCGTAGCCGACCCGGTTTCTTCGGTTTTGGGGGTCTGTTGCCATGATGTCCTCCTTGTTTATCTGTTGGTTTTTGAAACGTTCAGCCGTGTAATCGATATCTGCCCCTTACATAGAGCAATGGTCATGCCATCGTCGCGGAAAAACAAGCAGGATCAATGTAACTATATGAAATTAAATATAATAAATAAACAACGCCCGGAGTTGTCAGAATGTTGTCGGCCAATCCCACGGGGGCGGCCCTATTTTTTTTGTCGTATTTTTCGACACGCCGGCGGCTTTTGCTCTAACATTTTCCTTCCCCCATTCGCGATGGGGAGGATGGATCCAGCTGAAAATCCCTTTCTTGCGTAAGGAATTTCGATTAAAATTATTTTATTTCAAATAGTTAAAAATTGAAGCGGCAGCGGCGCGGCCGCGTTGCCCGCCATCGCGGCACGCGATGGCGGGTTGTGTCGGAAAATACGACACCTATGTCTTGATATCCGACAACAAAAATGAGTTTGTGTTCATTTCTCATCCTTTTTTTGAATAAGGAAAGAAACATGGTTGTTTATGTATATAACTATTTGTAATTAAATATATAATAAAATAATGTGCCGGTGGGGAAAATGTGGCGATAAGGCTTGACAAGCCCTATATTAGGCGGTAAAATGAATGAATATTCATTCATAAAACGCAACGAACGCAATCTGATAAAGAGCGTTTGCATGCATGGAGGTGCGTCATCAATAAACGCAGAAGATCAAACGACAAGTATCGGCGCATACTGGAGGCGGCCATCAAGATATTCGCCGAGCAGGGTTTCTTTCAGTCGACGATCGCTCAGATAGCCAAAGAGGCCGGTGTTGCCGATGGAACGATTTACCTCTATTTCAAAAGCAAGAACGACATCCTGGTGCAGTTTTTCAATTTCAAAACCAAGCAGGTCTTCGACGGTTTCCGGGCGGAAGTGGACAAGGCCGACAACACCGTCGACAAGCTTCGCAATCTGGTCCGCCGGCATCTGGCCGAATTCCAGCGCGACCGCAACATGGCCATCCTTTACCAGTCTCTAACCCACCAGCGCACCCGCTTGGTGGAACCGCAGATCAGGGAGATGTCCGACATGTACCTGGACATCGTGGCGGAAATCGTGGAACAGGGGCAGCAGGAGGGCCTGATTCGTAAAGAGCTCTATTTGAGTCTGGTCAAGCGTTTCATCCTTGGTGCGGTGGACGAGGTGATCAACACCTGGATCCATGCGGGCAGCCAATACGATCTGGTCACCATGGCCGATCCGCTGGTGGACCTTTTTATAGGCGGTATCGGTACCGGAGGCGACGAGGTTGCGTCGTCCGCCGGGAATACACCCATGCAACGATGAGGTACCCCCCGCTGGGGTGAATTGAACCTTTATAACAACACATATATAGATCAAGGAGAGAAAAAATGGCACAGAGCATTGCAGACCGCAGAGACATCGAATTCGTTCTTCACGAACTGCTCGACGTAGGGAAATTGAGCGAGCATGAAAAATTCGCGGAATTCACCCCCAAGACCGTGGACCTGATTGTCAAAGAAGCCCGCAACCTGGCCGTCAAGGAGATCCTTCCGACCCGTGAAATCGGGGACCGGGAGGGCGTCACCTTCGACAACGGCAAGGTAGCGGTCCCGGATGCGTTCCACCGCGTGTGGGAGCTTTTCAAGGAGGGTGAGTGGCTGGCCATGACCGAAGATCCCGAATGGGGCGGGCAGGGCATGCCCAGGACCGTGGCTCTGGCCGCAAGCGACTACTTCAATGGCGCCAATTACGCTTTCATGATGTATGCCGGATTGACCCACGGGGCCGGCAAGCTCGTGGAATCTTTTGGAACGGAAGAGCAGAAGGCGATTTTCCTGAAGAAAATGTACACCGGCGAATGGACCGGCACCATGCTGCTGACCGAACCGGAGGCGGGCTCGGACGTCGGCGCCCTGACCACCACGGCCGTGAAAAACGATGACGGCACCTACTCCATCACGGGCAGCAAAATATTTATCTCCTCGGGCGAACACGACATGGCCGAAAACATCATCCACCCGGTTCTGGCGCGCATCGAAGGCGCCCCCCAGGGTACCAAGGGGATTTCCCTGTTCCTGGTTCCCAAATACCGGGTCAACGACGACGGCAGCCTGGGCCAGTTCAACGACGTGGTGTGCACCGGTGTTGAAGAAAAGATGGGTATACATGGCAATTCAACCTGCTCGCTTACCCTGGGCGGCAAAGGCGAGTGTGTGGGAACGCTGCTCGGGGAGGAGAACAAGGGCATGCGTGCCATGTTCCTGATGATGAATGAAGCCCGCCTGCTGGTGGGTATGCAGGGTTTTGCCTGCGCCACCGCTTCCTATCTGAATGCCGTCAACTACGCCCGCGAGCGGGTGCAGGGCAAGCACCTGGCCTCCTTCGGACAGGCGGACGCACCGTCCGTGCCCATCATTCAGCATCCGGATGTGAGAAGGCAGCTTCTCACCATGAAAAGCTATGTAGAGGCCATGCGCAGCCTGCTCTACTATACAGGCTGGTGCGACGACCTGATCGACACCAGCGACGACGAGGCGGTCAAGGCCAAATACCAGGGCATCGTGGACCTGTTGATTCCGATTGCCAAGGGATATGTCACTGACCGGTCCTACGATGTCTGCAACCTCGGCATGCAGGTTTACGGCGGGTACGGGTACATCAGGGAGTACCCCCAGGAGCAGCTGGTGCGGGATTGCCGGATCACCATGATTTACGAGGGCACCAACGGCATTCAGGCCATGGACCTTTTGGGGCGCAAACTGGGAATGAACGAAGGCCGGCCGATCATGGACCTGCTGGGCGAGATTCAGAAGACCGTCGTCCGGGCCAAGGAGCTTCCCGCGACCGGGGAGCTGGCCACCAGACTCGATGAAACGCTCAACAAGCTGGGCGAGACGGCCATGCACATGGGTGCCACCGCCATGTCGCCCAAGGCGCTGAATGCCTTCGCCTTCGCCTACAACTTCATGGAAGCGGCCGGCGATGTGATCATGGCCTGGATGCTGCTGTGGCGCGCCGTGGTTGCCGCCGAAAAAATGAACGGCAAGGTCAAGAAAAAGGATGCCGCCTTTTACGAGGGCCAGGTGAAAAATGCCGAGTTTTTCATCCACACCGTGCTGCCGGTGACGGTGGGCAAAATGAATGCCATTTTGGACGGCAATGACGCGGTGAACGCGATTTCCGAAGATGCCTTCGGCGGGAAATAAGCGGCGGTCAACCTGTCCTTTTAAACAGGGTTCAAGGGGCCGCGTGAAACAGAAGTGAGCTCACAGCTGACAGGTCATAGCGTGTGGCACGCTATCAGCTATGAGCGGTGCGCTTTTTTCCTTACGATCCCCTGGCCCTTGGGCCCTTACAGGTCATTTAAAATTGGGTGTTTGGTATTTCGTTTGTGTAGCGCAGAGATATCGAACACCAGACACAAAACACCAAATACCAGACAATCCATCGTCACGAAAACGCTTGTTCATGACCCTGCATTGTGATAATCGGATCCCTTTGGCTGAGGTATTTTGTTGACATGCCTGCGGGCGATTTTATAAAAGTGAACGTTGACCCCGCAGTTGCAACGCTGGGGTCTATTGATTTGTGGAAGAGGAGGAAAGGTAGCGCATGGAAACCGCTTTGTTAGGACCGGCCGATTATTTTTTTCTCGGCATCCCCACCATTGTCTTTTCGCTGTTGATTCCCATCGTGGGCGTGGCTCTGTTCGCCTACATTATGGCCATCCGGATAGCGCCGCTGGTAATGGCGGCGCCGGACATACGCTTCAACCGCCTTCCGGAGCGCATCGTCAAGGTCGTACGCATCTGGCTGCTGCAGTGGCGTCATCCGCGTTACCGAACGGCCGGCATCATTCACATCATGATTTTTGCCGGGTTTCTGGTGTTGGCCATCCGCTCCACCTCCCTGGTCATCATCGGCCTGTCGGATGGGTTCGTTTTTCCGGGGCTGGGGGGCGTTTTGGGGGTCGTGTACAACATTATCAAGGACTATGCCGCGACCATGGTGCTGGTGGCCTGTTGCTTTGCCGCTTACCGGCGCATGGTGGTCAAACCGGAGCGCTACGCCGTTCCGTCGAAATACGGCAAGGACCACACCTTTGAAGCGGTTTTCGTGCTGGGCATGATTGCCACACTGATGATTTCGGAAAGCCTGTTCGAGGCCAGCGCCGCCGCGGCTGATGTAAAGGCGGGGCTGCACGCCGAATTTCTCGCCCCTCTGAGCCTGGCATGGATATTCAAGGTGCTGCTGGGGATGGCATCCGTAAAGACCCTGCAGGGCATCCACATCGTCGCGTACTACATTCACGACCTTACTTTTTTCAGCTTTCTCTGCTTTCTGCCCCTGGGCAAGCACTTTCACGTGATCACCTCCATTTTCAACGTGTTTTTCATGCGCCTGGACAGGGGCAACGTCAAACCGGTCCGTCACGGCGTGGCCGACGACCAGTTGGACGACCTCGAATCCTTTGGCGTGAAAAAGCTGGAAGACTTCACCTGGAAGCACATTCTCGATTTTTATTCCTGCGCGGACTGCGGACGCTGCTCGGACAACTGTCCGGCCAACGCGGTCAAGCGCCCCCTGTCTCCCCGGTTTATTTCGATCAAGGGCCGGGATCTGGTATTTAAAAACTACCCCCTCTATCCCTACGGCGCGCCCTTCAAAAAAGGGGAAGCCCTCATCGGCAATATCTATGAGGAGGACGAAATTTGGTCATGCACCACCTGCGGCGCGTGCGAACAGGAGTGCCCCCTGGGTATCGAGTACATCGACAAAATCGTGGATCTGCGGCGCGGCATGGTGGACGAAGGCATGGTCCCCCAGTCCCTGCAGAAGCCCTTGCGGGCCCTGGAAAAGAGGGGCAACCCCTGGGGCAAGATGGAAAAGAAGCGCTCGGACTGGACCAAGGAGCTACCCGAGGGGGTCGACGTCAAGATCCTGGGTAAAAAGGAAAGCGCCGAAACCCTTTATTTTCTGGACAGCATTACCTCCTTCGACGACAGGATGCAGGCCATCGGCAGGGCGACGGTCAAGGTGCTGAAGGCGGCCGGCGAGGATTTCGGCATTCTCGGCAAGGACGAAAAAGACAGCGGTAACGAGGTCAGGCGTTTCGGTGAAGAGATGCTGTTCCAGGACCTCAAGAACCAGAATACAGAAGCCATTCTCAACTGTGGAGCATCCCGCATCGTCACATCGGATCCCCATGCCTTCAATGCGCTGAAAAACGACTACCAGGGGCTTCCTCCGGTGGAGCACATCAGCCAGTACATCGCCAGTAAAGTGAAAAGCGGGGCCATTCAGCTGAAGGCCGCCGAAGGCAACGGCAAGGTCTACACCTACCACGACCCCTGCTACCTCGGACGCCACAACGGCGTGTACGACGATCCCCGGGAAGCCATCGATGCGATCCCGGGCATCAAACGGGTGGACATGGAAAAATGCCGGGACCGTTCCTTCTGCTGCGGGGGCGGCGGGCTGATGCTGTTCTATGAGCCGGAGGAAGAGCAGCGCATGGGTGTGCTGCGGGTCGAAATGGCCGCCGCGGCCGGTGCCAACGTGATCGTGACGGCCTGTCCCTTCTGCCTGGTAAACATAGAGGATGCCATCAAGGTTGCCGGTATGGAAGGCAGCATGGAAGCCATCGACCTGGCCGAATTGGTGGAGAGCCACATGGCCGGGGCCTGAAATCAGAAATCAGTGGTCTGAAGCTTAAAGCAAAGGCTCTTAAACCACAATGGTACAAAGAATAATTTTAGGGTTGGGAAACAAATAAACAACGGGAGGAAGAACATGGAAATTTTGGTTTGTGTAAAAAGAGTCCCGGATACCGCTGAAAACGAGATCGAAGTCAACAGCGCCGGAACGGATATCGAACGGGACGACCTGGTCTATTCGGTGAATGAGTGGGACAACTACGCCGTTGAAGAGGCGATTCAGATCAAGGACAACGTGGGCGGCAGCGTTACGGTTGTGAGCGTAGGCGACGAGGAGTCCGAAGAGGTGGTCAGAAGGGAAATGGCCATGGGCGCCGACAACGGCGTACTGCTCTCCGACGACGCCTTCGAGGGGTCGGACGGCAAGGGGATTGCCACCCTCCTGAAAGCGGCCGTGCAGAAAGGCAACTATGACTTGATCATGACCGGGGCACAGGCCGATGACGGCGCCGCCCAGGTGGGCGGCATGCTGGCAGCCATGCTGGACCTGCCCTATGCTTCGCTGGTGAATAAAATCGAGATGGTGGACGACAAGAAAATCAAGGTGGGCCGCGAAATCGAAGGCGGCAACCAGGAGATGAGCGAAATCGACCTACCCTGCGTGCTTTCGATCCAGACCGGCATCAATGAGCCCCGCTACGTGGGTATCCGCGGCATCCGCAAGGTGGCTTCGGTTGAAATCCCCGTACACGGTGCCGGTGACCTGGGGGTTGCCGGCGATACCGTCGGCGCGGCGGGCGCCAAGGTCAAACGCCTGGATTACTTTGTGCCGGAACTTGGTGAAGGTGCTGAAATGCTCGAGGGCAGCACCGAAGAGATTATCGAGAAACTGATTGAAATGCTTAAAGCCAAAGGAGGGCTCAAATAATGGCTGGACAGATTTTTGCTTATATAAGATATAAGGATGGTGTTCCTGAAGATTCCGCACTCGAACTGGTGGCGGCTGCCAAGAAGATCGCCGCCGATGCACCGGTGAACGCGTTGGTTTTAGGATCGGGCGTAGACGCGGTTTGCAGTGCCGTGGCCGCTTCTTACCAGGAAGTTTGGAAAATCGACAACGAGGCGCTGGCCTACCCCAATGCCGAGGTGATCAGAAAGCTGCTGGTCAATATCCTGCCCCAGGATTGCATCCTGATGGTGCCCCACGACACTTTCGGTATGGATTTGTCCCCCGGGCTTTCCATCAAGCTGGACAGCCCCTTTGTGTCAGACGCCGTTGACTTCGAGGGTCTCGACGGCGACACCCTGAAAGTCGTGCGCCAGGAATACGGCGGAGCCGTCAGCACCCACGTGAACTGCGACATCGCGTCCGGTGCCGTCATCAATGTGCGCCCGGGCGCCTTTCAACCCGAAGAGAGTCAAGCCGCCGGTGGTTCGGTGGTGGACAAATCGGGCGATATCGGGGACATCTCTGCCGGACGCCGCTATCTGGAAACCGTGGTGGCGGAAGTGGGTGATGTGGACATCACCAAAGAGGACGTGCTGGTTTCCATCGGCCGCGGCATCGAGGACGAGGACAATATCGAAATCGCCGAGGACCTGGCCGAGGCCATGGGTGCCGTGGTTTCCTGCTCCCGCCCCATCGTGGACGCCAAGTGGCTGGAAAAATCCCGCCAGGTGGGAACTTCCGGCCAGACGGTCAAACCCAAGGTCTATCTGGCCTGCGGTATCAGCGGGTCCTTTCAGCACCTGGGCGGCCTCAAGGGCAACCCCTTCATCGTGGCCATCAACAAGAACCCCAAAGCACCCATTTTCCAGGTGGCCGACGTGGGCATCGAGGCCGACATCCTGGATTTCCTGCCCGAACTGACCGACGCGATCAACGAGC
>JAJDNW010000128.1 GCA_022340465.1 Deltaproteobacteria bacterium
GGAGATGGGGCCGTGCTGGAAAACCTCGTGCAGGCAGATGAGCTGGGGGGTCGATATCTTGTAATTTTCCAGAATCATCTTGGAGTGCTTCGACATCTCCTGAAGAATCTGCCGGAGGCGCATGAGGATCTGCATGCTGACCTGCTCTGCGTCGATCTGTTTTTCATTTTTACGGCTCATCCGTCCTCGCAACTGAGAAACACCTGAACTGAATATTTTACTGACGTATTGAAATCCTAAACAATATCGAATGACCGAAATTCAAAAGATCCAAACAACACCCTCCCAGAGTGAAACCAGTGTCGGGCCCTACGGGTCCACGAATCTACGTATCATTTACCATGTCGTTCATGCAACTGAGGGGGGACACGCTAGACGTGCCCATAGTAATCACGGTGCACGGTGACGCCGAAGGCGAAATCCATAAGGGTCCCCCAGCTGAACAGGGGGATGCCTATTTCGTGCTGCAGGGCCCTGGCAAACGGGGGGAACCCCGTACACTCCAGTACCATTGCGCCCATGTCGGGATGGGCTTCGAAAAAAGCGGTTCCTGCGGCGACGAAGTCCCTCTCCGCCTTTTCATAGACGGCGCCCGGCGGGGATGTGCGGTTGTTCTGGCTCCAGAGGTGCTCGAATTCGGGGCAGTCATAGTCGTCTTCGGCACCTGCGATCACGTAATTGCTGCCGATTTCTATGTCGACGGCCAGCAGGTGGTCGTCGTAGATGTACTCCCTTTCCGCCACCAGAATGCCGACAACTTTGTCCGGTCCGACGATTTGCTGGGCCCAGGGGACCTGCAACAGGCTGGACATGAAAACGGGCACATCCACGTGGGCGGCGATTTCCTTCTGGAAATAGGCAAAATAACCGCATTCTGCGGCAATGGCGCGGCAACCCATGCGCTCGAGTTTGCGCGCGGCCTGTTGAATCGGCGCCAGGCAGGGTGACTTGTCTTGATCCACCACCAGCGCCTTGATGTCGACGCCCTCGGCGACTTCGAACTGAATGGGAAAGGGATAGGCGCTGGCGTTTCTCACGTCGCCGGGAAATCCGGGGTAGACGTCATCAAGAATGATGATACCCAGTCCCATGCCGTAGCATCTGTGCTCCTTGCGGGCTTTGATACGTTTAATGCTCATATCACGGTTTGCAAACATGTTTCCCCCTATTTTTCATTTTTTTCTGCGCTCATTAGAATGGTTTCGATATGGTCGAGCACGTCACCGGGCAGGCTGACTTCCACCGGCCTGGAAAGAATGTCGGCCAGTTTTTCCCTGATGCGGTCCCGCATGCTCTCAGCGCCGGATTCCTGCCATGTCGGCCACGCATCCCGGTCCAGAAGGCCGGGCTGGAAGATCTCTGCCCGGCAACGTCTGGCGGTTTCCGGTTCGGCAATGAAGGTGCCGCCCGGACCGACGGTGTCGATGCTGTCGAGCATCAGGGTTTCATCATTCACCTCGATGCCTTTGGAGAGCCGTTTGGCCATCGCGATCACCTCGTCCGTCATGACCAGCATTTCCAGGGAGCCGATGTCGGCGCAGTCGAGAAAACCGGTGTCGTGCACCATGTCTGCACCGCTCATCTGGGCAAGCACCACCTGCAGGGTGCCTTCGATGGCAGCCTGCAGGTCCAGCTCCTTGGCGTCGGATGCACCGGCGGTCCCCATGAAGGGCAGGCCAAGATAGTGCATGATTTCCGACATGGCGGCGGAATAGATGCTCATTTCCGGGCCGCCGTAAGCCACGCGTGCGGTCCTCAGGTCAATGGGCGCGGGAACCGCCCCCAGGCAGACCGGCGCTCCGGGTTTTTTCAGCTGAAATATGGCCAGCCCGCTCAACATGCAGGCCAGGTTGGATACCAGCAGCCCGGCACCGGTAACGGGCGCGCTCATGCCGGCCAGGGCACCGCCGAGATAGATGACGGGGATCTCCTTTTCGACGGCCCAAAGGCAGTTGGCCAGGTCTTCATCGGTGTGCATCAGGGGCGCCTGCCAGGTGGAAAAGAAGCCGAAATTGGGTTTTTTCCGGAGAGCGTTTTCACTCCCGGCCACGGCTGCAGCCATGCGGTAGATGGCTTGAAGGTGCTGTTTCCTGAAGGCCCAGCCCAGCACCGGCTTGCCGGTGTGGGTGATCATCTGTGCGAACTCGTGTACCGGCGCCAGGGAAGGCGTAACATCGTCCACCAGGCCGAGCGACATGACGTAATCGATGTTTTCAAGATGGTTGCAGGCCAGGGCCGTGAGGGCCGGGTCGCCCTTGCGGGTTTTGCGCCTTTCACCGGTGTGGGGATCGATGAAATAGGTGCAGGTCGGCCCGGGTCCGAATCTGACATGGCCGGGACCGACGGTCATGTCCCATGCGGCCTTTTTGCCGAAAATGGTGAAAGACGGCGGCGTTGCGGCAACCGCGTCCTCAATGATATGGGCCGGGATGCGCACCCTCGGGCCATCGACCCGCGCTCCGGCCGCCTGCAGGCGGCCGGCAGCCTCGGTATTGTGAACCTCGACGCCCGTGCGCTGCAGGCAGGTCAGGGTCGCCTGATAGATTTTGCGGATCCGGCTCGTGGATAAAAAACGGAGGGCGGGATAGTGCTCTGCAGCGTCATTTGTCACCATGATGTTTTATCCCTGGAAGTTAAGTCTGAAATCGGTCAGAGCAATGTTGCAACTTGGGAACGGTTTTAACGCAACAACATCCAAATGTTTGGGCTTTCATTTTTTGCAAAGTGGGTTATAGTGCCTTTAGCTTACACCTAAACTGAGCGTTTCAAATTTTAGAAATAGGTTACACCATCAACCCATATTTGAAAAGCAGTTTGGGTATAGCTCATTTTTTGGTTAAGGAATACTTTTTTATGCGCGGTTGCCTGTAATAATCCAACTACGGGGTTTATTGAACCTCAACGTTGCAATTTTGAGGTGAAATCGAAAGGAAGTGAACGATGGAAACGATGAACGTCGGGTTCCAACCCGAATTGAGAGTCCTGTCTGAACATGACAAGGAAAAAATATTCAACGCCGCTTTGCGCGTGCTGGAAGCGGGCGGCATGCGGCTGTTGCACGCGGAAGCCCTGCGCCTCTTGGAAGATGCCGGTTGCAGGGTGGAGGAGGGGGGGAACGTTTTCATGCCGCGGGAACTGGTTGAAGCGGCCCTTGCCAGCGCACCGAACAACATTCGTATCTTCGATCGTGAGGGGAAGCACGCCATGGATCTCGGGGGGCGGCGGGCGTATTTCGGCACCGGATCCGACCTGATGTGGTCGTTCGACGCCGGGAAGAACGAGCGTCACCGCGCCAGCCTGGCCGACGTCGCCAGGGCGGCCAAATTGTGCGACGCCCTGCCGAACATCGATTTCATCATGTCGTTTGCCCACCCGCACGAAACCCACCCCGACGCGGCCTACCTGGAGAGCTTCCGCTGCATGGCGGCCAACTCCACCAAACCCATCGTCAACACCGCCAAGGACCGCGGCGACTTGTCCAGGATGTGGGAAATCGGCACCATTTTCCGGGGGAGCGAGGCCCGGCACACCGCGGAACCCTACACCATTCACTACGCCGAACCCATCAGCCCCCTCAAACACCCGCATGCGAGCGTCGACCGGCTCATGTTCTGTGCGGAGAAGGGCATGCCGGTGATCTATTCCCCGGCCCCCATCGCCGGTTCGACCGCGCCCATGACCATTGCGGGCCATGTGGTCCAGGGGCTGGCCGAATCCCTGTTCGGGCTGGTCATTCACCAGCTGAGCCGCAAGGGTGCACCGTTTCTCATGGGCATAGGGGCCGCCGTCCTGGACATGAGCACCAGCCAGTGCAGCTACAATGCGCCGGAGTACCTGATGGCCTATCTGACCGCGGTCGAAATGAGCCATTTTCTCAACGTTCCCAACTGGGGATATGCCGGTACCAGCGACTCCCAGATACCGGACGGACAGGCGACCTTCGAGGCCGGACTGCTGACGTACATGTCCGTGGTGGCGGGGTCCAACCTCAACCATGACATCGGTTACCTGGATTTCGGCCTGACCGGATCTCTGGAAATGATCGTCATCATGGACGAGATCATCGACCAGTACCGCAGGATGCAGCAGGGGGTTCCCGTGAACGAGGAAACCCTGGCCGTGGAGGTGATCGCCGAAGGGGGCCGCAAGGGCGAGTTCCTGTCGCACCCGCACACCCTGGCACACCTGCGCGAAACCCAGTGGCGTCCCGGACTGATGAATCGTCTGGGATTCGAGCAGTGGGATCGGGCAGGACGCAGGGACCTGCTGGCCAGGGCCGGGCAACGGGTCTCCGAGCTCATGGCAAGCCATGCGCCCGTCCCCGTCGAAGAGCGCAAGGAAAAGCTCGTGCAG
The DNA here is from genome assembly GCA_022340465.1 of Deltaproteobacteria bacterium. NCBI lineage: Bacteria > Pseudomonadati > Myxococcota > Myxococcia > Deltaproteobacteria bacterium. The sequence goes on from JAJDNW010000128.1 coordinate 4,354, forward strand.
GCTTGTGTGCAGGCATTCGAGCAGGGGTTGCTCTAGAACCACCGAGCAGGGGAAACTCGATGGTTAGCGAGTTTCGTGGGTCGCTTGAGCTCATCGGGCTATCGAGTAGCTCAACAAACCCAATAAAATCAATTAACAAAATGAAAGCATGGTTGCCCTATGGGAGCCTCACCGGATCGTTAGCGTCTTTTCCCCCTTCTTTTTGATCACGGCAAGCGCCTCCAGCACGGACCCCGGCAGGCCGGGCACCCGGTGATTTTCGATGATGTCGACAAGTTTCTCCTGGACGACGGCCATGGTGTCCCTGGAACCCGCCTGGATCCAGGTTTCGCGATCACCCCGCGCCATCAGCCCCGGCGTCCAGAATTCGTCCTTGAAGTGTTTCAAGGTGTGCGTGTCGGCCAGAAAATGCCCGCCGGGCCCGACATTTTCGATCACTTCCCGGGCGATGGTTTCCCGGTTGATCTCTATGCCGCGGACAAACCGTTTGGCCATGCCGATATTCTCGTTGCCCAGCACGAGTTGGGCCGGGGAGCAGACCATGCCGTCGTCCATGTAGCCGACGTCGTGAATCAGGTTGAGGCTGCCCAGACCCTGGGCCAGTATCGAGAAGGCGGATTCGGCGCCGGCCTGGGCATCCAGGGTTTTTGCCCCGGTGGCTCCGGCCAAGCCCCATGTGGGCAGGCCGAACGACAGGGCGACCTCCGCATAAGCTGCCAGCGCCAGGCTCATTTCGGGGCAGGCAATGGAAAGCAGCCCGGAGGACATGTCGAAGACGCTGAAGTTGCACCCCATGCTGCAGGGACAGCCCGGGTTGCGCAGCTGGGCCAGCACCAGGCACATGAGGGATTCGGCGACGCCCTGAACGATCCCGCCGGCGATGGTTACCGGGGCCGTAGCCCCGAACTGGATCGAGGGTCCCTGCATCTGGGGCATGTTCAGGTCGGAACAGATGAACAGCCGGTCGATGACGTCCGCCGGTTGGACCAGGGGAGAGATGGGCTCGGGGTAAAATATGAGAAACGGTCTGCTCTGGAGGTTATCGAGGCCGCCGGCCACCTCCGCCGCCATTTCATAGACCAGTTCGACGCCTCCGGGCGTATAGCCGATAAAGACGATGGGTTTGGTGGTGTTGGTGACCACCGCTTCGAATTCATGCAGATCGGCGACCGTGGGCGGAACGTCCTGGACCGATCCCATGGGCATGACCCAGTCGATGTGTTCCATGGCATCGGCCACCCTGGCGCCGTTGGCGATGTCGGCCACATAGGTGGGGTGGATCTCGCCGGTGAGGGCATCCATGGAGTTGGGACTTGCCGTGGCGGTTCCGTAATAACTCTTGCGGCCTTCCACCTCCATGGCCCGCCGGCCGTCCCGGCTGTAGATGTTGTAGCCTTTGGGAGCAGTGGCCAGGCAAGCCTCTACCACGTGTTCGGGAACCCCGACACGCTCGTTTTTAACCCGGCATCCCGCTGCCTTGAGCATTTTCCGGGCCCCGGCGTGCAGCACGTTGAACCCTACGTTGGACATAACGTCGAAACTTGCACGCCTGATTTCATCCACCTGGTCATCGGTGAGCACCTGCAGGGAAACCGTTCTCTTTTCAACCGCGCTTGACTGAAGCATTGTCCCTCCTGTACAGCGGGAACAACCAATTCACGTATAAATCTGAACGCATGTTCCCGTGCCGTTTTCTGCCTGCCAAAGGTTTCGTGAACTGTTTCTAAGTGGAAAATTCATAGGAAACTTGACGCAATTACATTTCTTCCGCAATTGCGTTCAGAAGTCAAGAAAGGATCAAAATAAAATCATGCCGTGATTTTGTATTTTATGTTGACAAGGGCGAAATTTATCGGTATCTATCTCACTTCTATTGAGCGGGAATAACTCAGTGGTAGAGTGCGACCTTGCCAAGGTCGAAGTCGCGGGTTCAAATCCCGTTTCCCGCTCCATTTTAAAACTGTAAATTCAGTTAGTTAGTGAAATCTTTGAGCTCCAGAATGTTGTTTAGATTCTGAGAGCTCTTTGATTTTTGCGGCCACCACCTTAGCCCTTGACGCTTTCTCCTAATAGTATCTTTCAAATGCTTTTGAGGAATGTCCTGTAGCATCTTTGACCACAATGGACCAGGCCGCTGTGCAGCTTAAAGGAAATGTTAAAGAGCTTGCTTTGTTTAGCGGCGTATATTGTCAAGGTATCTTAACATGGCCGCTTTGGCTGTCGTGAAAATTAAAAAAAATGTTTATCCTATCCTGATGCTGGTGTAATGACATATATAGACTGAACCGAGATAGCGAGCACAGTCCCTGCAGCTTGCTGCAGGGTAAGCGAGCGAATCATAATTGATAGAATTCCTTACGGTGAAGATTCCCCTTAAGCTTGCTGCGGGGAGTGTTCAATCACTCCTGAAGCATATTAGAAAATTACGATGCAACGCCGTTCGAAATGTTAAAAGATAGGAAGAAATATGGCTAAACGCATTTTCAGAACAAAATTGTGTGACCTGTTGGACATTGAATATCCCATTCTGAGTGCCGGCATGGGACCTAGCCTCATCGGTGAAAAAACCGGTGCACCAGTGGAACTTGTGGTGGCCGTATCAGAAGCCGGCGGTCTGGGAGTGCTTGGAGCGGCTGGTTTTACAGTAGAAGAAATGCAGGAACATATCCGGGAGATTAAAAAGCAGACAGACAAACCTTTTGGGGTTGATCTGCTGCTTCCCCGGGCGATCGTAGAGGCAGGGGATCAGCCCTTTAAGAAAGGCGTCACCTTTGCATTGGCCGACATAATCAAAACCCTGCCTCAGAAGCATTTTGATCTTATCTTAAAGGTGCAGCAGGAGATGCTTTTGCCGGAGATTACGTCAAGGACTCCGTCAGGCAGCACCGTCACCCGACCTCATGCCGCAGTCAGGATTTGCATAGAAGAAAAGGTACCTTTGTTCTGCTCGGGATTGGGGAATCCTGGTTTTATGGTGCCCGACGCCCACGCTGCCGGTATAAAGGTGCTGGGCATTTCGGGAAATACGAAGAATGCGCGACGCATAGCCCAATCAGGCGCGGACTTGGTGGTTGCTCAAGGGCATGAGGGCGGCGGTCACACCGGACGCATTGGTTCTATGGCTTTGTGGCCTCAGGCAGCAGATGCTGTGGCTCCGACGCCTCTGCTTGCAGCGGGCGGCATCGGCGACGGACGCGGCCTGGCGGCTGCTTTGGCGTGCGGCTGTGTGGGTGTCTGGGTCGGCACGCGTTTTCTGGCCTCTGAAGAGGGGGGTGCCTTGCCGATTCAGAAAGAGACTATTGTCGAGGCGACTGATGAAGACACCCGTCGGTCTTACCTGTACACAGGAAAAACGTCGCGCGCTATCTACAATCGATTGCATGATCTCTGGGAGAATTCGGGACTTGAGCCTCTGCCGTTTCCGCAGCAGGTCCTGTTTGCTTCCGCTCTCGCGGAGATGTTCAACAACGCAGAAAAAAAGGAGTTCATGGGCCCTTTTTCAGGGCAGGTTTCCGGGTTGATTAAAGAGATAAAACCTGCCGCGGTCATTCTTGAGGAGATGGTGGAAGAGGCCGCGGACATTTTGGCACGCAAACTGCCGGCGGACGTCATGATTGGCTGATTTGAGCCTGATGGCCAATTGAGAAAAAGAGACGTTTATTTGATGCCTTAGAGTTGTAAAATTCCAAAAAAGCGGCAGTGTCAGCCTTTGGTGGATTGACTCACTATGTAAAATTTCTTTATGAAGCGCAGGAAAAAGGGATGTTATGGGCCGAAATCTACCGCCCTGGGGCCGAATTTATGATGTATGGAAGCGATAAAGAGAAAAATATACTCGACGCCACCATCCAGGCAGGTAAGGAAATCGTGGAGGCTCATAGGGTTTCTCCGGAAACATTGGCACGTATACAACAACCGTTGACGAATAATGTTTCTGAACTTATATTAATTGCGAACTGCTGGTGGAAGACCTGCATCACCGAAGGGGTAACCTCAAAAAAATTTGTGGACGAAGAGATGATTCCCAGGCGCGATTCAATCGAAACTTTTTTGCTCCTGATGACAACGGGATTTGATCCTGAGGCTGCAGGCGATATAAAAGCAACCTTGCAGTTTGAATTTACAGGCGGTGTGGAAGGCTCATGCTACGTTATCATCGCAGATTGAACGGTCAAAGCAAAGGAAGGGAAATCAGAAAAACCGGACCTAAAAAAATATGGTAAAATAAACTATATTGTGTAATGACACATCACAAAAAGTTTAAGATTTTTGGCATCTATCTGTACCTTTGTGGGTGCCAATCTTGACAAAATTTTTCGAATTATATATGCGTCCTTTGCCATCTTCAACTCACATTTGACTCTTAAACAGATAAAATTACAAAAGGGGGAAACTGATGAAAAAAATATTGATAGCCATAGTCATTTGCCTTGTAGCAACCAGTGCCTTTGCTGAAGGCAGCAAACCATTTCAAGCTAGTCTGGTTCCGGATGTTGCTATCCATTCGCGAGATACCCGCATCAACGGATTCACACTGAATATCTGGGGTGAAAATCCACAGAGCGCATTCGCATTAGGGTTCGTTAACGGTTCCACCGGTGACAGCAAGGGGTTTTCCTGGGGTTTGGTCAACTATGCCCAAAACTATGCCGGTGTCGAGTGGGCCTGGGTCAATTGGGCATCCGAAAGCTTTACCGGTTGGCAATCTGGTATTTTCAACTATGCCGGCAAGTTGACAGGCCTCCAGTTAGGCTGGGTCAACTACGCCAAAAGCGCACAGTCAGGTGTTCAAATCGGTCTTGTCAACATCATTAATGAAAACCAGTGGTTCAAAGGCCTCCCGCAGGAACTGGCCAAGGGTATGGTCTTCGTCAACTGGCGATTCTAATAGCATGTAAAGATCTTTAAGATTAGGTGGTTGGCTTGGTACAAGCTATCTCGAAGCTGATGGAGAAGATTTCTTCAACACGTTTGTGTCAACCGCACCGGATGGCAAAGTTGCAGGGTGGGGGACCTAATTCTCATCCCCCACTCAGCACCTATTTGCGAATTAGAAGAACGTTTTATTCTGTCATTCAAAGAGTAATTTATAAAAAGCCGCACTTTGATGCCTCATGCCAGTTTCATGATGTTTTCAGGTTTTTTAGAGTACCACCACCGACATAAAATTGAGCCCACTTGCATTTTCATGTTATCATAAAGACAGTCGGCCAGACCGATCCTACCTTTTTTGCAAAATTGTAAGATAGATGGTATCAGCAATGGCGAGCCTGGCTATTTCCAGCCAGAAATGTGGAATAATCACAGGTTGTGGAGGCGAGAGTGATAACCTTAGTATCTCTCCATCAATCACCAGTTGGCTGATATTTGGTTTGTAAAATGAAATTGGAGCCTATCACAACCCATCCAAAACACTATACATATCAACATCTTGTGGTTTTAATACTTTTTTGATAATCTGCAAATCATATGATGCGGGCTAAATCTGAACAAAACCGCCCCTCTACTATTCCATTACGTCCGCTTTTATTTCAGTTTTCCAGTTTACAAAGTTTCAATATTCTTGAGTTCAAAGAAAATGAATAATGCAAGAATAACTCATTTTGGGAAAATGGAACTTGAGGCCTCTTTAAATGTGATATTTATTTAAACTGAAAGTGCTGGGCCGGTATGTCAAAATTGGTGTAAATCAAAGTCCATTGAATGGAGATGAAAATGGCTTCTGATCTTACCCGGAGAAAATTCCTTAAATGCTCTGGGCTGGTGATCTTCTCACTGGGACCCGGTTATTATGTTATGGCCGGTACCATTGGAGGGACAAAAATTCCACCTTCCCAGGGTTACCTGATTGTGGATGCCCAAAAGTGCCAGGGATGCCTAAGCTGTATGCTGGCCTGCTCCCTTGTCCATGAAGGTCGGGAGAATCTGTCCCTGTCCCGGATTCAGGTGTGCCAGAACCCCTTCGCAAAGTTCCCACATGACCTTGGCATTTTTCAATGCCGGCAATGCACGGACCCTGCGTGCGCAGAGGCGTGTCCCGAGGGTGCCCTGAAAGCCGATGCCGGTAAGGGAGGGGTCCGCCGGGTAGACAAGGATAAATGCGTCGGCTGCGGTGCATGTGTGGAAGCCTGTTCCTATCTCCCTAAACGGTTGATGGTCCAGCCCGATGCAGAATCCGTTTATGGGGCAGTAAGTCGCAAGTGCGATCTCTGCGCCCAAGCTCCTTTCCACTGGGATGAATCCGGAGGTGGTCCGGAGGGTAAGCAGGCCTGTGTCGAAGTTTGCCCGGTGGGTGCTATTTCGTTTACCCGGGATATCCCCGTGCAAACAGGTGATACTGGATACCAGGTAAACCTGCGGGGCGATGCCTGGCTCAGCCTGGGATATGGGGACATCAAGACAGGAGAATGAGAATGGACGGGTATGCAGGAAAAATTTTAAGCATTGATTTAAGCAGCCGTAACATCACCGCACTCCCCACGATCAAGTACGAAGGCTGGGTGGGAGGCCACGGGATGGGATCGGCCCTGTATTTTGACCGGGTGAAGGACAAAACCATCGATGGCTTTCACCCGGATAATCTGCTCACGCTCATGACCTCTCCCCTGAGCGGCACCCTGGTTCCGTCCGGCGCCGCGCGTACTGAGGTCCAGGGTATCGGTGTCCAGTCCTGGCCCATCGGCTGGTTTACCCGGAGCAATTTCGGGGGTCGGTTCGCAGCCATGCTCAAGTACGCCGGGTGGGACGGAATCGTGATCCAGGGAAAAGCCGACAGCCAGGTCTGGATCGACATCCGGGATCAAGTCGTGAAAATCCAGGAATGTGAACCTCTCAAGCTATGGGGCACCACAACTTGGGAATGCCAGCAAATCATATGGGACGTGGTGGCCGGAAAAGGAGCCTATAAAGACTGGTACCGTATCAATAATAAGGCGGGCGCCCCAGACGGGTATGCTACCACCCAGCGGCCGGCGGTCTTGGCGGTAGGACCGGCCGGGGAGAATCTGGGGCGCATGGCCTGCCTCCTGCACGATGCCGGGAATGCCGCCGGGCAGGGAGGGTTTGGCGCTGTGTTCGGCGCAAAGGGGCTCAAGGCCGTGAGCGTCCTGGGTACGGGGAGTATCCGGGTTCACGACCCAAAGGCATTGCTGGCATCCCGTATCTGGCTTAAAAAATACTACAGTTTCGACCTGATGAACTTGAAAGGCAGGCGATTTACCTTTGGGTTCCAGAGCCCACCTTCTCCCATGACCCTGTACAGCGGGGGGCGACCCAAAGAAGCCCATCGGCCACAGGCTTGCGTGGGTTGCACAGCCGGTTGCCGGGGCCGGTACAGCGACGGTATCGGTAACGAGGCGATCTGCTTCAACTCCTTGTTTTACGTGGTTGGCAAGGACTTGATTACCCAGCGAAAAGCTGCCGACCTCATCAACCAATACGGCCTGAATGCCGCAGAAATGTTTTTCGGTGAGATGTACTTGAAATCCCTGCACAGGGAGGGGGTGCTGGGGCCCGGAAGAGCTATTGACTGCCCCCTGGATTTTGACCGTTACGGGGACCTGGCCTATGCCGAGCAATTGGTAAAAGCCATATCCTATCGCAACGACGGAAATGGCAAGCCCCATCCTTTCGGCGACGTTTTGGCCGAAGGGTTTGTTCGGGCAGCCGAGGCCTGGGGCCGGCTTTCGGGAGATAAATCGGATCTGAAAACCGGCAGGTTGCCGTTTCCGAACTGGGGCCTGCCTCGACACAAACTGGAACGGTCACAATTGGACTGGGCTTACGGCACGGTCCTTGGAGACCGCGACATCAATGAGCACTGCTTTGACATGCTACGGGCCTTTCCCACCGCGTACAAGCGCAGAAATATCCCGCTGCCGCCGGCCCGGGATGTGGTCAAGATCATCACAGACAAGATGGCCCCTTACCAGGGGGATCTAAAGATGCTCGATTTCTCCACCGAAAATATGTACTCGGACCACATTATAAAGCTGGTAACCTGGCACCGGTATTATACCCGTTTCTGGAAACAGTCGGCCCTGCTTTGCGATTTCAGATGGCCGGATTTCCTCAACTTGTACAGCCCGGATGGGTCTGGGGCTACCGGTTTGGCCGAACCAAGATTTTTCAATAATGTGACCGGCAAGAACCTTTCATATCTGGACGGTACCCTTTTGGGGAAGCGAATCTGGAATCTGGATCAGGCGATATGGACCCTTCAGGGCCGCCACAGGGACATGGTAACGTTTGCCGATTATCTTTATACTCAGCCCGGAACCACCTTTGACGGCTCGCCGGAATATATGCCGGGCATCCGTGATGGGAAATGGGATTATGTGAAAACAAGCGGCCGCCATTTCGACAGGGACAAGTTTGAAGACTTTAAAACCCGGTTTTATCGACACCAGGGATGGAATCCGGCCACGGGTTGGCCCACCCGGCTAACCCTGGAATCCATGGGACTCGAAGCGGTTGCTGATGAACTGGAAAAACAGGGAAGACTGGGTGCCTAACACCGCAGGTCGAAATCGTGAGTTCAGGCGCTGTAATCAAATCAAAGCTAAGTATCAGTTGGGCATCAAGATATTGTGGTCGTTTATTTGGAGCCTAAATCCAAGATAACGATTGTATATCACTTTCAAAATATTCATCAATAAATCTGATATTGCTCCAATCAACCGGTTAGGGCCACCTGTAGTACCATCTGGGTATTTAGTACCCGGCTTCGCTGATATGCATATCTATGTCTGAATTTGCACGTTGAAATATGTAAATGATAATTCGTCTACATCTGAAAGTACAATTTTAGATAGTTGGAAAAGATGGTTCAGTATCGATTGAGCAGCGAAATCAAAACACGGTTAATGGCAAACTCTCTATTTAAAAAGGCAAGGCTACAGAAAAAAGAGGCGGATGGCCTATTAAGAGAGCCTAGTCGAAATTTTAAGGTGTGCCTCTAAATAGAAAGGAATTTTCTGCAATGAACGTTCAAGAAGCGATTCAAAAACGACTTAGCATCCGACGCTATTCTGAAGCTTCGATTCCCGCTGATCATCTGAATGTCCTCTTTAAAGCTCTGCAATTCGCTGCCTCGAGTAACAATTGCCAGAACTGGGAATTTGTCTTGGTCAAAGATCCGGTGGTTAAACAAAGGCTTGTACCAGCATGTGGTAACCAGGGATTTGTCAAGGACTGTGCTTATTTTATTGCCGGCGTGGCTGATCCCAAACTTAAATGGCACATGGTCGATATCACCATCGCGCTAACTCAGTTCGCTCTGCAGGCTGTTGAACTGGGATATGGGACGTGTTGGATCGGCGCCTTCGATGAAGCCGGTATCAAACAAATCTTAAATATACCGACGGATAAAAAAGTGGTGATCTGCATGACACTGGGCCTACCAACCGATAAGCATGTTCCCAGGGGTAGAAAGACCCTTGAAGAAATTATTTACTTGAATCAGTTCGGCGCTCGTTTCGAATCGGGTGATTAATCCATTCATACCGTTCTTGATTAATTATTTTAAGTATAGCGGTTTTTAGAGGTTGATGAAATATGAAAGATTTTAGAAATAAAATCGTATACATTGTCGGAGGATCGAGCGGGATTGGGTTGTCGGCCGCCAGACTTTTGTTCGAATACGGTGCCCATATAACTATTTTTTCACGCGATAAACATAAGCTTGCCAGGGCAATAAAAGAAATTTCAGCACAACGCAACTTATCCGAACAGACCGTTGCCTGGATGCAGATGGATATTGCAGATAGATCTATGGTTGAACAGGTTCTGGAAACCTCTGTAAGACGGTATGGTATTCCCGATATCCTCATCAACTGTGCAGGCAGGGCTTACCCTCACTACTTTGAGGATATCAGTTACGAGCAGTTTGACGAAACCATGAAAATCAACTTTTATGGCATATGGCATACGACAAAGAAATTGGCGCCATTAATGAAAGAGAAGGGCGGCTACATCATCAATGTTTCTTCGATAGCAGGTTTTCTGGGTGTCTTCGGTTTAACCGACTACAGTGCATCCAAATTTGCTATTATGGGCTTTTCAGAGGCTCTGAGAAGCGAGCTAAAGCCATTTAACATTATGGTGTCGGTACTCTGTCCGCCAGATACGAACACACCTGCCTTTGATGTTGAGAACAAGACCAAACCGGAAGAAACGAAGGCTATTTCGGGAAATGCAGGTCTGATGCAACCAGAAGATGTTGCCAAAGCCCTGGTCAAGGGCATACAGAAAAAGCAGCCCATCATTATCCCTGGTTTCGAGGGCCGAATGACCTGTCTTGCAAAACGATTGGTTCCCTCACTTGTGGAACGGCTTATGGACAGGACTATCCGACGAGTTCAGGAGAATAGTCAACTCTAATTTATAAAGCCAAATCAGTTCACATATCAATTGATAATATTTTTTAAGTCTTTGATGTCGAACCGGTGGCTGCTGCCTCGTTGTCTCAGGTGCACCGGGCTGTGCTTCGGCAAGCTTGAAAAAGGCGATCTGGGATTTAAATTGCAACTCAACAGACTCGAACAACTCATAAATTCATTGGAGAATGCTTCCAATCGTTTAACAACAGCGATCATCACTGCTGCGATCATTCTTTTAATTTATTAATGATGTCCTGCAAATGTTCGTCTACGATTTCGACCAAGGTTTGGACTGGCAGGGATAATCATACAGGAATTCATCGATGCCGCTGGCAATGACAGCGCGAATGCCTTCAGCCACTTTGAAAGCGTCCTCTTTGTCGCTGACTTTCCAGAAAAGAATGTGACAGACGTATCTATAAGTCACTGAGATAGTTTTCGATGTCTTCAAATAAAATTTTTTCTTCTGAAAGTACCAATTGCATATATTTTTGACGGGTGGAGGCACTTGCGGTGTTTGAATCAGGCAAGGCTTGGTTTGGATCACCGGTTTCTGTGTAATCTGTTTTTATTTCTTCCCTGCCCATTACCTGAAACGAGCTTAAGCGTACGTATCGGTCCTTAAGGAGGGTCAGCATGTCTTCCGAATCAGTTAACGCATACGCCAGCATCAATGTTTTAATGGCGATTTTGATTGTATCCTTCGTGAAAGGCAGCGCGTCAACGTCTTTTATCTTCGCAGGATGTTCAACCAGTATTGATCCATACTCATCCACCACTTTACGGGACCAGATGGCGACGGCCGCTTGTTCTTCATCACTCAGGTCGGCCAGAGCCGTTGGCCCTTTTTTTCTGAATTTCTCTACATATTCTTTTATCATGCTATTTCAGCGACGAGGTTATTGTATTCATCCTCAGTGAACAACCTGGTGGTTTCTGCGCGAATAGGACCTGCCGATATAATAGTCATGGCCAACTTTAAGGATAGAAGGGCACAGGTGAATACCACCGATGGCGTCATGAAGATATTTTTTCAGTTTATAGTGCAGTTCGGGTAGATTTCGTCCCAGACTGTCGGGGTATGTAATTAGTTGAGCACCATTTTTTATTGGCATGATCAGAACTCCAATAGATGTCCGAAGGGCTACCAATGATAGGACTTTTTATAGTTCAAATTGGGTTAATTAAACTCGATAAAAGGATTGGAATAGAGATATTGACCACTTTCATCCTTTTCATGTTTTGCAACATTGGAAAGCATACCATAGGCATCGATTCCATTTTTGACAGCAGAAGGCAATGAGTAACTGGTAGATCTTGGAAATCGGCCTTCAGAGGATTGCAGCCAGGTCGTAATGGGTTCTTCGGGCACGGTAGCGATTTTAATAATATCCTCTATATACACGTATTTCATATTGGCGAAACAGGATTCGGAACTCTTCATTTCCAAAATATATCCTGCAAATTTTGAAATAGCGTCCTCAGGATTATTAACATCTACAACGCAAGTAAAATATCCATGTCTATTATCTAAATCATTATTCTGCTCATCGAATGAAAAATGTCCTATATGTAACACGTTTCCTCCTTTCGTGGTTCTGTCTTCCAAAGTAAAATTTTTTCTAATTAACACCCCCATACATCACGATAATATAGTGCATGTCATCTATACTTAAATAGGGTCGTCCCGGTATTTTACCTGCTTGTTGCAAGTATACAGGCAATTTTAGCCGGTGGTTAATCGAAACCAGCGATATGGGAAAAACCCGGCGGATAGGCTGATTAGCAGCTAAAACAACTTACCGAAATATTCAAAATGGTCCTGATAATCTGTGCATATTTCCTGTATTCTCATTGGAAAATCCTCCCGTTGTTGAATATTGTATAAACAGGTTATCACATTGGTTTGACAGATACGGTCACACCGATGTAAATTTTCTAGAATTAATTTTATTCTATTGAAAGGTAACGTGAGGAATCAACATGCTGACCGGAAAACAAAAAATCGAAGCGGCTTTTTCGGAGGAAGGATCTAAAGAATTTGCAGCTGTAGACTGCTGGGAATATGTCTTCGTCCGGGATCATTGGGATCAACTGACAGCCGCCCCGTGGTACGATCAATATTCACCCGACATAGAACGTCAAGCATCCTGGCGTCGGGATGTACTTTCTCACACAGAACAGGACTTGCTGCATGTTGGCTCCTTTTACTCTCGTGAAGAACGAGCGAATCTGAAGATTGAAGATAACCCCGAAGGTGTATTCCTTATCGATAAAACAAACGGCAAACGTAATAAACTAGAACCACCAGCCGTTGGTGGATGGTCTCGACGTGGTCAATTGGAATCGGTTAAAACCGGCCACTTGCCGACAACGGAGGAAGAACTGGATGCCGCAATTTTGCCGTTATTTTCAATCAGGACCAATAAAACTAATCCGGATGACAATGTGGACCTTGCACATACTTTAATAAAGGAGCATGGTTCAGAACGTTATCCAATAGCGTACACGGATGCCCCTCTTTGGCATATGTATGAATTATGGGGATTTGAGGGCATGATGCTAATGATCGGAGGACAACCGGAATTGGTAAAACGTGCATGTCCTCATTTTGCGGCTCGAACAATATCTTCTTTAAGAGAGGCGGCGTTACTCGGTGCGGCCGGGATCTTGATATGGGAATGCTTTACCGACTTGATTTCTCCCGAAGCCTATGAATCATATAGTGTACCTTATATGCGTCAGGTTGTGGACGAATGTCGCAGGTTGGGACTCAAGAGCATTTATGGTTTTTCAGGCGATCCCGCCGGAAAATTGGATGCGATCCTGTCAATCGGTGCCGATGCCCTGGCGTTTGAAGAAAGTAAAAAAGATTTTGTTGTGGATATCAATGAATTGGCAAAATATATCGAAGGGAGATGTTGCCTGTTCGGCAATCTAGATGCGATCGGTGTTCTTCAAAACGGGAGCGAGGATCAGCTCAAAGATGCGATTGCTAAACAAATCGCTGCTGGGCGGCGAAATAGGGATCGTTTTGTTGTAAGTCTTGGAAGTCCGGTTACACCCGCAACTTAGATGTCAATAAAAAAGCCCTATAAACCGTCTTGTTGGCCGTCTCTGCCTCATCTGAATAGGATTCCTTTGAGTCCTCCGGAGATTAATGAACCGATATCTGTCAGAGAGCGAGGAAAGGTCAGACCACCCGGCGCAGCTATGTATTTGGGTTGCCAGACCGGATCGAATTTATCCTTATACGCGCGTAGCCCCTGAAAGTTGTAAAAGTGATCACCAAATCGGAACACCAGGTTTCCGATGCGGTGCCACAATGGAGCCATTTCATGGGTTTTCATCCCGCTTAAAGGTGCCATACCCAGGTTGAACCAACGGTAGCCTTGGGCGTGACCCCAAAGCAAAAGTTCGATAAACAAATAATCCATGACGCCATAGGGGGCATCAGGCAGATAGCGCATTAGGTCCGCGCTGAGCTCTTCGCTATCAGCAGCCTCCCATATATTTGTAAAGGCCACAATACGGTTTTGGCTGCGAACAACGCCTATAGGGAATCGGCCGATATAAGCGGTATCGAAAAATCCCAAGGAAAATCCCTTTTCGCGGGTATTTTTTTCTTTAAGCCAGGTATCGGAGATTGTTTTCAGTACATCCAACTGGGCCGGCACAGAAGCTTTGGGAATGATTTCAAATGTGCATCCCAGCTTGCTCAATTTGTTGTGAATATATCTGAGTTTCTTATGCTGGCTTCCATCGAGAGAAAAGTCTGATAGGGGAACGCGTGCTTCTTCACCTATTTTTAGAACGCTTAGCCCTATGTCCAGATATAGATGCAGATGGGCATGCCCGACTTCGTAGAAAACAGCCCGATCTGCGTAGCGGTCGGCCTCCCGCCGAAACTGCCAGAGCAGCTCAGGCCATAAGTCAGTGGGGCCCACGGGATCGCCCATTGCCACCCAAGTCTCTCCAGTCGTACCATACATGATGAAAGCCTGTTGATTGTCATCGATCAGGAATTGCTTGTCACCCAACAGAGCGAGATTGGCCGAAGCTACCGGCGATTTTGCAACAATGGCCTCAACCGACCCTGGCAACGGTGTCGCGGTGTTGACCGGTCTGTAATGGGCCGGCTTTATCAGGTGCGCGATCCCGAACAACAAGATCAGAGAAAATGCACCAACCGTAGCTCTCAAAAAGCGTGGGGCATCTCCCCATACGCTGAAATGCCACCATAGGTCATGACTGTAAGCCACGTGGCGGAACGCAAAGAATCCCAACCAGATCGATGAGATTACCACCCCTGCGATGGCTGCCAACCAGGCAGGGGTGAAACTTTCGGAAAGAAGCGCAGTGCGTCGGAAGAAGAACCGTCGGCAGGGAAGTAGCCCTATCAACACAAGGGACAGAACCGATGCCTCTTCGTAATCGAAGCCTTTGAGCAGCGAAACCACGACGCCTAGCGCTAGAAGACTGACGGCCAGCAAATAGGCTGCATCCACTCGCTTTTGAATACCCCTTGCCAGCAGCAGCAGGCCTACACCGAATAAACTTCCCAAAAAATGAGAAATTTCCAGAAAAGGTAGGGGTAAAATTTTATGCAGATATGTCATACGGTGAGGAATGGCGGGCAGGGAGCCGGAGAAAAGAAGAATGGCGCCGGATACGAATACACTGACGCTGAGTAGCGGAATAAACATCGAGTCCACAGCACCGCCGGCCAGGGATTGAATCCGGACCATTAGCTTCCGTTTGCGCATCAGTTCTTCGATGCCCAAGGCAAGCGTCGCCGCCATAAGAGGCAATAGATAATAAATGGCGCGATAGACAACAAGCGCGCCCATCACGCCCGGAGTGGCAGTCCCGGCCGGACTCATTGTGAGAATAACCGATTCGAAGATACCCAGACCACCGGGCACCTGGCTGACCAAACCGGCGAGTTGCGCCAATAGAAAAATTTCCAGAAAATGGCCAAAGCCGACGAATGTTCCTGCGGGCAACAGACAGTAGAGTACGGCACCGGCCATCAGCCAGTCCGCGCACGCGGTTGCCATCTGCGCGGTTGCCAGTCGCCATGATGGTAACGAGAATCGCCATTCCTTAAATGCCAACGTTTTGTTCTTCTGCAACGTTGCGACGAAATATATTCCGGCAGCTGCAAGCAGAACGATGCCGAGGGGACGAACCGTCGTTAAAGACCAATGCAGGCTTTGGGGCAAGGCCAGGGGGTCACTCACAAAAACGACGCCGCTCAAAACAAAAAATCCGAGCCAGAGGCTGGTTGTGCAGAACAGGACCACCTGGGTAATTTCCAGGGCCGAAAGCCCCCAAGTAGAATAGAGGCGATAACGCACCGAAGCGCCTGCAATCATGGAGAAACCTATGTTATTACTGAAGGCATACCCGAGAAAGGAGGTAAGAGCGGTTTTGGCAATTTCGATTGGATGCCCAATATAGCGCAGTGCCAGCAGATCGTAGAAGGTCAGGATTGCATAGCTCAATACGGTTAATGCCAGGGCCAACCCGAATTGAGCATGCGGTATCTGCTCAATGCGGGTCAAAATATCATGCAACCGGTAATCGTGCAGTTGGCGGTAAATGACGATAACCGCCAATATGAATATGCTGAGGCCGAGAAATGGCACCAAACGCTTTAAAGAGGCTGTCTTCATTTGCAGCATGTTTAGTCCATCGTAAAAACCCTGACTCTTGGGGCCAGGTAAGTGTATAGAGGCCTTGCCATCTATAAGACCCAGTGCTATTCGATGATCGAGTTGTCCACACAACTCGAGATCGAGGAGTAACATATGAGCCGATTATTAGAATTAACACAAACCATATTTTCGAAGGCACATGTTGAGGAGGGAAAACTCACTTTTCCGGATTTTTTTCATACAAAATTCTCTCCAATTCGCGGTGGGTGAAGTAGGGGTCGTCGTTGCGCAGGTAGGGCAGCATAATCTTTTTTCGGCGGATCAGATCCCGGGAAATGTCTGCATAAATCACATCGGGATCGAACAGGGCCGCCGTCACGATGGCCTGGCCGAAAGGGTTGATTATTTCACTTCTGCCCCAAAAACGGAACGGGTCGTCATCCACTTCCGGTGCAGTGTCGCCGGGCGCGTCGCCGCCGTCCGAGCGTCGATCCTCGAAGCATTCGCATCCCACCCGGTTGGCGCACAGGTTATAGACGCCGAATACCCGTGAATAGAAACGATTGATGATGTTCCAGCTCTCGATGTTGGAGAACTCGCTGCCCATGGACCCCTGTGAAGAGTTGAACAGGGTGATGAAGATATCCGCCTTCTGGGTGACGCCCAGATAGGGCAGGGACGGGTGCCACAGATCGTTGCAAATGAAAGGAGCGAAGGTCAGGCCCTTGTGCTTGAACACGCGAATATGTTTACCGCCGGAGAAGATCTTGCGTTCCTCGAAGACGCCGTAGTTGGGCAGGTTGAGCTTGCGGTAGCCAAAAATAATTTCGCCGTCCACGGCTACCAGGGCCGAGTTGTAGAAGTTCATGGCCTGGGACTCCTCGATGAATCCGACCACGGCGGCGGTCCCCCGGGTGCTTTTGACCAGGCGCTGGATTTCCGGAGAATCTATGCGCAGGGCGACCTCGTGGAAACGTTCGCGCACGAAATAGCCGGTGAGAGCGAGCTCGGGAAAGACCACCATATCGGCGTCCTGCTCCCTGGCGGCGGCGATCTTATCGATGGTGTCGTCGAGATTGGCTTCAATGTCCAGTAATACTGGGTCGGTCTGATATATACATACTTTCATGGTCGCCCCCCGTCACGCGTTGACTGCGTCATCCCACCTGCATTCAGCGCGCCGCGATCGTCTTCTGTCCGGTTAAAGCAGGATATTGTATTTTTCCCGCAATTTCCGGTCAATCGCTTCCGGTATGTGCGATGTTTCCGGAGCCTCCAGAATCTTGCGTGCGATCTCCCTGGCCCGCTCCCGGGCATCCAGGGCGCCGGCCTGCTCCCACTGGTGGCGGCCTCCGCTGTCGGTCACCCCATTGCCCAGGAAATACTCGCTGCGCATATATTCCATCGTATGGGGAGACATCATGAAGTTGCCGGCCGGCCCCACGCTGTCGATCACCTCCAGGGCCAGGTGTTCGGCATCCACGTCAATGCCCTTGAGCACCTTGCAGGCCATGCCGATGATTTCATCGTCCATCACAAACTGTTCGTGGGCCACCGTGAGCATGGATTCCAGCATGCCGGCGCTGTGGTGCATGTAGTTGGATCCTCCCATAGCACCGAGAAGCACGGTCATGGCCTTTTCCCAACCTGCCTGGGCATCGGGCAGCTTGGAATCGGACAGTCCGGCGCTGTTGTAGTTGGGCATTTGGATATGGGCGGCTAGTTGATGGATGGCGGCGTTCATCATGCCGCATTCCACACCGCCGCCCCGATACTCCATAGTGGCCATGTTGGCCATTCCGGGGATGCCGCCGTACAGGAGCGGGGCGCCTTCCCGGGTTAGCTGGCAGATGGCGATGCCGGCCAGCTGCTCGGCATGCAGTTGGGCCAGGGTGCCGGCCATGGTCATGGGGCTGGTGGAGCCGGACATGGGCGCCGCCGACAGGGCCACCGGTATGCCACGGCGGTTGCATGCCTGCATGATGCGCGTTGACTGGGTGCACAGCTTGAGCGGGGAAATGGAAAAGGACGTGATCACCGAGATGAACGGTTTTTCCCGCAGCCGGTCTTCGCTGCCGGCCAGCAGGGCGGCCATGTCGATAACGCGCTTCAGGCCTGCCTCGTCGTTGACCCCGCTCATGACGTGCTTGCCGGTGGCTTTGAGACAGGCGTAAAACATGTTGACATCGTATTCGGTTTCCGGGATGTCCGTGGGAATGCAGGGTCGCAAAAAGAAATGGATGTGGTCCAGGCGGTCCACCAGGCGCCCGATCTCATAGAGGTCCTTCAGTGTCGACGACCGCGGCCGGCCGGTTTCCAGATCCAGGATCTTGACAGCCGCGCCGCCGGTCCCCAGATGCACGTTGTCCCCGGTGAGGTCCAGGTCGTTATTGCCGTCGCGGGCGTAAAGAATCACCCGGGAAGGTGCCTTGGCCACTTGTTCCTCAATCAGTTGTCGGGGAAAACGGATGCGGTAATTTTCACGGTCCACGCCGGCGCCGGCCTTGGCAAGCATTTTCACGGTTTCCTCCAGGCCGGTTTCGAACGTGACGCCGGTCTTTTCGAGGATGGTTAGTGATGCGTCGTGAATGGTGTCGATGCCTTCGGGTGACAGCGGCTTGTAAATGCCGCCTCTAAGCCCCTTGGATTCCATTTTTTCCTCCTTCTGTCGGTTTCATTTTGGAATAATGACGGCGATATCTGCCGTAGGCGACAAGTCGCGACATCACCCTTGCCGCCATGTTGGGACTGTTGTAACAGGCTATTTGCTTTTGTCCCAGCATTTGAACCATTCTGTTCTCGAAGTCTCCCAGAGTAAAGGGGATTTCCGATGCAATGACAAGTGGTTTTTGATACTGATGGGAAAGGGATTTCAGCCAATCAAACGCATCCGAGAGATCTTGCAGGGCTTCACGGATCTGTTTTTCGACAAGGTCCGGCTTACCGTCCGACGGCCCGGGCCGTTTCTTCATCAGGCCGAGAACGCCCAGCAGTATGACGCAATCCGTTTCAGGCGCCTCCATCAGAATACGAACCGATTCGGGAACGACACCGCCAACAGTGCCGGCTACCATGTCCACGGGATTTCCGCGATTCCACCAGGATGGAAGGATTTCGTCCAGCCTGGCGATGGTTCTCGAGGACAACGTGACCACATCCAGTCCGAAATTGGCGGATGTGTCCGCCGCCAGGACCCCCCAACCACCCCCCATGGTAACGATTCCCACCTTGTTGCCTTTGGGGAGCGGCTGATTCAGAAATCCCGTCCCGATGCCGAACATGTCGTCGATACTGTCGGTGCGGATAATTCCCGACTGCTTGCATAAACCGTCGAAGGTGGCATCCTCACCGCTCAGGGATGCCGTGTGAGACATGGCCGCCTTGGCCCCGGCGCCGGTGGAGCCTGCCTTGACCATGACAATGGGCTTTTTCACGGTGACTTCCCTGGCAACATTAAAAAAACGTCGCCCGTCTTTAAAGCCTTCCATATAACCGACGATCACCTTGGTCTCGGGGTCGTCCCCCAGAAATTTCAAGAAGTCCTCACAGTGAAGATCGGCTTCATTTCCAATGCTGAATACGGCACTGAATCCGAAACCCTTTTTAATCCCCCTGCGAATGAGGGAAGCGGCGACATTTCCACTCTGCGCCACCGCCGCAAGGGGGCCGCTGCCTGGAAATATCGAGGGCATCTGGGGAAAAAAATTGGCGGATGGGCGGGAAATACCATTGCAGTTGGGGCCTATCAGGATCATGCCTCCTTTTTTGGCGTTCGCCACCATTGCGGTTTGCAGTTTTTTACCCTCCGGCCCCACCTCGGCAAAGCCGGCGGTGATGACCAGGCCGGCCCTGACGCCTTTTTTTACGCAGTCTTCAACGGCGGCGGGAACGGCAGGCGGCGGGATGACGATGACCGCCATTTCGGGTGTTTCGGGCAACGCCGCTACCGAAGCATATGCTTTGAGACCCAATACCTCCTTTTCCTTTGGATTGACGGGGTAAATGGGGCCTGCATATCCTCCGTGGAGCATGTTTTTAAGGATGATGCACCCCCATTTTGTGGGGTCGTTCGATGCCCCGATGAACGCGACGGATTCGGGGGCGAGCAGGCTATTGATGCTGATCTGAGATTCGGTCATTTTTCACCATGAGATAGAAGTGGTCCTAAATTGAACTTAGGAGATCATTTTACGGGAAAAAAATGCTTATTTTTTTCGTGTTTGGGTACGCATTCGGTTTACCCTATTGAATCTTCCGTAAAGAATCAACAACGTGTCGCTTAAAATGACGGGCTGCACCGCCGTCAACTGCCGAAGATTTCTGGAAGCCTGCGGCGTGACGATTCCCCTATGCGGCACAATGGGCGCTGGAGAGGCGACACGAGTCGTCCAGTTTTTAGAGGAAAAAGGGCTTTTGGAGGGGTGAGAGTCTGTTTGCACTTCAGTGTTGCAAAAGCCTGGGGGCTTCAGAGTCAAGGCGCCTGAATGTGATGCACCTCATCCCGATCTGGGGAAAACGTCGATTCTTCGGAGATCGAGGCTTGCGGCGTTCTCCTTCGGCTTGAACCTGACGGAAGGGGCGAGGGGTGCCAGGCAGGTGAAGCCTTCCGCCTCCCTTACATCTCCGTATTTGGCCCGGAGCTCGTCCATGGGGCCCGCGTCCAAAGCCTGAACGGGGCAGCTGCTTACGCATACCGGTTTTTTCGCCTGGGCCCAGCGGTCGACGCACAGGTCGCACTTCTGCATTTTGGCATTCTCCTCAGCCCCGAACTGTGGTGCGTCATAAGGGCAGGCCTCGAGACAGGCCCCGCAGTCGTCCCTGCCCAGGCAGACATCCCTGTCGACGGTCACGATGCCATCTTCGTCCCGTTTGGCGATGGCCTCCGCCGGGCACACGGAAACACACTCGGGACTCTCACAGTGCCAGCATGCGGTGGGCAGGAAAGCGACCAGCAGGTCGGGGTACGCCCCCTTTTCCATGATTTTCAGCCGTATCCAACTCGCCGGCCCGGCCGGAACGTCGTGCCAGTCCTTGCAGGCCACGATGCAGGCAAAGCAGCCCATGCACCGATTCTGATCTATATATAGTCCCAGTTGCATATTCACACCCTTTCCACCTGCACCAGGGCGGTATGGGAAGGAAGGGCCCCACCCGGCGAGGTTATGCTTCTTGTCAGTACGTTGGCGCTGCCGCCATGGTCGATGCCGTTTTCGTCCGGCGTGTACCAGGCACCCTGCGGCAGGGCGACGACCCCGGGCATGATCCTTTCTGTCACCCTGGCCGGGATGCGGACCTCCCCCCGATCGTTGAAAACCCTGACCATATCTTCCTCCGTGATGCCCCTGGCCTCGGCATCGCGGGAATTGATGCTGACCGCCTGGGGCTGCAGTTCGCGGAGCCACGGCAGGTTGTCGAACTGGCTGTGGGCGCGCCGCTTGAAATGAGGGCTGATCAATTGCAACGGATAGGCAGCGGCCAGGGGGTCATTCAGGCTTTCCCATGTTTCGATGTATTTGGGAACCGCCGGTATGTCGGGGTGGTTCATTTTTTCCGCGATCCCCGATGACAGCTCGATCTTCCCCGAAGGCGTGCGCAGTTGCGGCTTGGTCGAAGCGGCAGGTTCTTTTTTCGGGGTTCCCTCCGTTTTCAGTTTTTCGTTTGCGGAAACCATCGCCACCATTTGCCTGACCAGCTCCTCGTCCGATTGATCGGGGTAGCCGCTAATGCCCAGTTTCACCGCCAGGGCCTGGCAGATCGCCAGCTGGGATCTGGATTCGCCCAGCGGCTCGATGGCCTTGCTGAGAACGGTGAAATTACGGCGCTTCGAGCTGAAGACGTTCAGGGGCGGCATGAGGTCACAGCGCTCCAGGAAGGTGCACACGGGCAGGACAATATCCGCGAATTTGGCGGTGGCGGTCATGAACTGCTCGGTGACCAGGATAAATTCCAGCTTTTTGAATGCCTTTACGGCTTTGTTGATGTTGCCGAGCTGATTCAGGTAATTGGTGTTGGACAACCACAGGAATTTGTAGTCGGCCGGATAACCGCCGGCCTTTCCCTCGAGAATCGCATTGGCGAAGGAGCTTACATTCACGCGGGCACTGGAGTTTACGCTCGGGCCCCGGGAAGGGATCGCATTCCAGCGCAAAGGCGCCTCCTTCTCGACGGGATTCGGCTGGAACGGGAAGGGTGGCAAAAAGCGGAAGTCCTTGGGTTTCGGCGCATAGCGATCCAGTCTCAGGTTTCCTGTGATCGTTTCCAGCGCAGCCGCCATCCGGTGATACTGCTCACCGTAGGCGCTGCGTCCCGGTCCGAAGCTGCTACCGAGCAGGGCCGGCTTTTCGCGGGCATACTCTCGAGCCAGATCGGCGAGGGTCTCTGCCTGGACACCGGTGATCGGTTCGGCCCATCGAGGCGTTTTGGCCACGCCGTCTTCCCGTCCGAGCACATATTCCTTGAATTTGTCGAACCCATGGGTGTGTTCGTCGATGAAATGCCGGTCCTGCAGGTTTTCATCGATGATCACATAGGCCATGGCGAGCATGGCGGCGGCATCCGTGCCGGGTCTTATGGGAATCCACTGGCTGGCGAAAGCGGCGGCCGAATCGGTGTACCTGGGGTCGACGGCAACGATTCTGGCGCCTTTTTCCCTCGCCCGGGCCAGGGACAGCGACACGCCCGACCCCATTTCGGTCGTGGCCGGGTTCCACCCCCACATGACGATCAGTCGGGCCTCCTGATATTCATCCGGTTTGTGAGGGGTGTACCCGATGCGGCTCGATTTGCCGAAGGTCACCCCTTCGGCAAAGGCGTTCCCTTCGCATGAGATGTAGCCCCATGGGGCGGTGTAGCCCCCGAACCCGCAGAGCAGGCTGTGAAAAGCCAACACGTGGTGGAGAACGTGCGGGTCGCACATGGAACAGAAGTGCAGCATAGACGCGTTCCCGTAGGCTGCTTTTATTCTTTGCATTTCACCCGCAACGGTTTCCAGGGCTTCGTCCCAGGAAATTCTGGCGAATTCGCCGGAGCCCCTGGGCCCGGTCCTTTTCAGGGGGTGGAGCAGCCGGTCGGGAGAATAGACCCGTTGACGGTAGGCATGGCCGCGCAGGCACATGCCGGGCCGGCCGTCCTCTTCAGGAACAGCTTCGATGCGAATGATTTTCCCGTCCCTGACGTGGACTTTGAAATCGCAGATCCCTCCGCAATGGCTGTTGCACACGGTGGTAACAATTTTATCTTCGCTGGCGGTCTGCTCTGCGTTCATCGAGTTCTCCTGATGCACCTCACCGTTTTTGTCTTTTCCGGCAGAAAACATGAAACGCTCACTTTAGTCCCTGAGCTTTTTTCGTGTTTTCGTGATAAATGATTTTTATTTTTCCAGTTTATCCAAGCTATAATCGTAATGCATCGATACTGGGCCGGTCAACCCCATAATATCCTTTCATCCGTGTTTGCGCAGCGTTTCAGTGGCCCTGCGCGGTCGGAATTGTGCAGGCTTCAGCGCCCTAATTACACGGGTTCCCGAAATATCGATCGTCAACTATTTTCCATCAAAACATTGACGAAGCGGGGTTGACTTGCTATTTTCAGAGTGCTATAAGGCTCACGATTTCAGGAGCTTGCTGGACGGATGTCGTCAAGATGGTTCGCAAGCGATTGAAATTATTTAAGGAAAATGGGACACAACGTTAGTTTCCGGCTCCATTTTTTTCAGGCGGCATAGCCAAGTGGTAAGGCAGCGGTCTGCAAAACCGCTATTCACCAGTTCGAATCTGGTTGCCGCCTCCACGTAAATTCAAGGGGGCAAGTGTCACGCGCTTGCCCCCTTTTTTGCTTTCTGCCGCCATGTTGCTACCATCACCTGAAAAAATAGCCTCTACAGCAACATTCCATGCAACCGATTGTCCCGAATAAAAATATGTATTTTCAATACATATTTTATACATCTAATTTCAGTATTGCTATAATTACTCTTTTGTCATA
>JAJDNW010000129.1 GCA_022340465.1 Deltaproteobacteria bacterium
CGTCATTCCCATGCGAAAGAGGACAACCGTCGGCGTTGACATCGGCTATACGGAAATCAAGATGGCCATGATCAACACGGTTTCCGAGCGCAGGCATGAACTGCTCGACTTTACCACGATTCCATTTCCCGAGGGGATTGCACAAAACAGTCCCACCTTCCCGGCTTTTCTCAAGAATGCGATGAAAGAGTTCTGCGGCCGGAGCAAACATACAGCGATCTGGGCCGGCATCTCAGCCG
Source organism: Deltaproteobacteria bacterium (assembly GCA_022340465.1). Lineage (NCBI taxonomy): Bacteria > Pseudomonadati > Myxococcota > Myxococcia > Deltaproteobacteria bacterium. Next base: position 240 of record JAJDNW010000129.1, read on the forward strand.
CCCGTGTGGAAACACGCAATATAAAGATCCCTAAAGTTTCCAAAAAACAGATCGACAATGCCGTTTACTGGACGCTCAAAAAAGACCTTACCTTCGACGAAAATGAGATGATTTTCGATTTCGAAATCATTGGCGACATCATCGAGGACGGCATCAACAAGATCGAAACCATGGCCTATGTGGCTCCAAAGCAGGAGGTCGTCCAGCTAAAGAACCTGTTTGGTAAAATCGGGTTCCCCCTGACCGGCGTCTCCATCGTCCCTTTCGGCATGCAGAACCTGCTGCGCACCAATATCGTCGACGCCGGCGAAAAACTGGTGTGCAGCCTCTTTATCGGCAGGGACTGGTCCAGAATTGTCATCTACTCCCGCGGTAACCTCATTCTATCGAGGGGCATCAAGGCCGGCATACGCAGCATGATCGAAGCGGTGGCCCAGGAACTCGGCAGAGAAAAGATAACGGAAACCGAACAGGCGATCGACCCATCGGAAAGCAGCATATTCGGCATCGACCAGGAGACCTATATCGTCGACGTCGAACAGGCACGCAGGATATTCTTCAACCACATCAACGGGAAGGGCCCCGTTCAACTTGAAGAAACCGGGCGGGCCTTTCAGGATCGCGATGTTTTTGCCATGATCCTGCCGGCAGTCGAACGGCTGGTCAAACAGGTGGAAAGAACCCTGGATCACTACTATCTCCATTTCGGCAACGAGCGCATGAACCGAATATTCGTTTCCGGTCAATTGAGCGCCTACGCTAACCTGATAAACTACATGCGGGATCAACTGGATATTCCCATCGATACCCTCGATCCATTTTCCCCCAGACTCAACTACCTCGGCATCGCCACCCTGCCCGTCGATCCGACCCAGAAGGAGTCCTATGCGCCGGCCATCGGTCTGGGGCTTTCCAACAACGAGCTGACGCCGAATTTCATTTACACCTACAAGAACAAACAGTCCGACGACAATGCCAAACGGGCCAACCACATCATCGCGGCCGGCATCGTTTTGTTCATCGCCATCTGTTCCGGGGTCTATTGGTGGGGCAACGCATTTCTCAAAGAAAAGAGCGTAGAATTGGCGCAGTTGAAAAGCAAAGTTGAAACGTTCAGCCCCCTCGTCAACAAAGAGCTGATCATCAACCTTGCCAGCCAGACGAGAAACAAACGAAAATCCCTAAAACTACTTAGCTCCCGCTACAAAGGCATGGCCGTCATCAATGAGCTTTCGACCATAACGCCTGGGGAGATAAAGCTTTTGAGCATAACCGCAGATTTCGGTGATCCTGAAGCATCGCCGAAAGAAAACGGCAGACAGACACTGACCCTCGAGGGGATCGTCATGGGAGACCGGTTGACCTTCGAGTCGACGCTGGCCGCTTACATCGTCGGACTGGGAAGTTCACCCATGTTCCAGACACCCAGCGTGGAAAGCAAATCGTTCAAATTTCTAGAAAACAAAGAGGTGCTGCAATTCAGAGCCATGCTGGATCTGGTTTGATCCGCATGTCTCCGGCGGCAGCGACGGTGGCGCAATTTATCGCGGGGAGATCTTTGCCTCCTCTAAACGGAAACAGACGATGCCCATGAACTATCTGCCTTCACGAAATATTCTGTTGATTCTGATTTTTGGCGGCGGAATTTTTCTGTTCGTAATTCTGGCGATATTCCCCAACTACATGTCCTTCACCAACATGGAGCGCGAGATTGATACGTTGAGGAACAAAATAGAAGAGCAGAAAATTCTTTCGCCGATTTTCGAGGACCTTTCGAAGAAAGCGCAATTCACAAAACCAGCTTCTCTGCCCTTTCCGCCACCGGAAAAACTTTCCAAAAACGACACCAATAAGATATCGCCCATTATCCAGAGCATCGTCGAAAAAAACGGCTTCACGCTTGAAGATATCGACACGGACATCGAAAGCCTGATGTCTGAAACCGGCGTATTGAAGATGAGTGTCCATATGATCGGGGCGTTCGAAAATCTGAGGAATGTGCTTCTCGATCTGGGGGCGCTCCCCTATCTGAAACACATTGAAATCATACAAATCAACAGTTTCAGAGATGCAAACAAGATCAATCTAAGCGTTTGGATATCCCAGGAGCAATAAAAGCGTGTGCCACGCTTTGATGGAACGCTACTTCGTCGCTGCAATACAAGTAATATTGTCCGTTCTTATTTGGTTTGAAATCGCTACATCTGGTTCAAACAAAGGCTATGTCGATCTGGACGAGGAAACAATAAACGCCGAGACGTAAAGGATCGCAAGGATCAATGCTGAACAGAGAAAGAATCATCATTCTTCTAATGCTCGTAGTCGTGCTCTATGGCATCTACAATTTTTTTCTGGCGCCCGGTGACAACGTGCCGGCAAGGGATTCATCCCAGAATCTTGCCGACCTGAAAAAATTCGTGGTCGATGCCGCTACGAACCTGGCCAGCGAGCATGTATCGGCGGCAGACCAGTACGTCATCCAAAAGGCTGAAAATGCATGGCCCGACAGCCCGTTTCTTCAATCCGGCGCCATTTTGGCGTCACAGCAATCCGAAGTCAAGGTCGAGGAGGCGGCATTCGAAACCGTTACACTCGCTTATACGGGCTATATACAGGTCGAAGACAGCCTGCTGGCCATCGTGAACGGCATGGAATATGAGAGCGGTGAGCAGCTGGGCGAAGCGGGATATTACGTAAAAAGCATTTCTCCTGAAAAAGTGGTGATAGGGGTTGCAAACAACCCTCAAACGATAATTCTTCCGCTGGACGAGGACGTCAGCGTCCGGAAGGAAGCAAAGGAGTAGGCGGCTTTGAAAATGGGAAAATCAACTACATTTGGAAGCGTTATGCACTGGACTATGCCTGTCTTTCTCACGGCGGCGCTACTTTTCGGCTGCGCGCACGACCGAGAGCAGAAGGATCCGTTCGTCGAACAGTGGAAAATGACGGCTGAAAAATCGAAGGGGTATTCACCCAAAGCCAAACAGCGCACGGTGATCCCACCACCGCCGAAAATTTCCAAAATCGAACCCATGGACCAGGGCAAAGAACCCGAAAAAACGCTGCCCACCAAAAAAATCACCATGCGTATGCACGAAACCGATGTCGCCGTACTGCTGCGGGCCCTGACCAGGGCCGTCGGCCTTAACCTGATCATCAACGAAAGCGTCAAGGGCACCGTCAATATCGATGTGAGGGAAGCGGCCTGGGACCAGGTGTTTACAGGCATTCTCCGCACGCAGGGCCTGTTCTACGAGTGGGAAGGCGACATCCTCCGCATCATCACCATCGAAGACCGCAACAAAAGCCTGGAAAGGCTGGCCATGGATCAGAAGATCCGTGAACAGAAGCAGAGCATGGAAAAAGACGAACCGCTGGTCACCCAGGTGGTTCAGGTCGAATTCTCCGATGCCAAGCAGCTGAAGACCAGCCTCGACAAATACCTGTCCGAAAATATCGACGGCGGCACCATCGGATCCGTCATGGTGGACGAACACACCAATTCCCTCATCATTCAGGCCATGTACAGCGATCTGAAAAGGATGATTCCTCTGATCATGGAGCTGGACCGGCCCACCCCGCAGATCCTCATCGAAGCCCACATCGTCGAGGCCAACAAGGACACGGCCAGGGCGCTGGGCGTGCAGTGGGGCGGATTGAGCAACAACGGCGATTTCTGGGTGACGCCCGGGATCAATTCCACAGGCGTCGTTTCCAACCCCCTGAGCGCCGGCGGCATCGACCCCACCTCCGGGTGGGCGGTCAATTTCCCGGCCGATGCCACAGCCGGGGACAACGGCTTTTACAACCTTTTTTCGCTGGGTTTTGCCCTGGAAAACGTTGGTGACAGTATTCTGGCCGCACAGCTCACAGCGCTGCAGACCGACGGCAAGGTCAACATTCTTTCCAGCCCCTCCATCACCACCATCGACAACCAGAAAGCGGTCATAGAAAGCGGCGAGGAGGTCCCCTATCAGACGGTGGAAAACGGCGAGGTGAAAATCGAGTACAAAAAAGCCGTCCTCAGCCTCGATGTCATACCGCATGTCATCGGCAACAACGCGCTGAAACTGGAAATAAACACCACGAAAGACGAACTCGACTTCAGCCAGACGATTGGTGGACAACCAAAAATCATTACCAAAAAAGCGACCACCAAGGTAATGGTCTACAACGGTCAAACCACCGTCATCGGAGGCTTGAGCAAAGAAAAAATTTCTGAATCGGACAGCGGCGTGCCGTGGCTGAAAGACATTCCTTTCCTGGGCTATCTTTTCAAGGGCGAGCAAACGAGCAGGGAGATGGAAGAACTGCTGATCTTCATCACCCCGCATATCCTGGGAACGCGACCGGAGGCCGGTGCGGGGGATGCTACGCTGGAAGGCGCGTCGTCGGAGTGACACGTGCATACGCATTGGCAGGGCCGAAGCCCTGCGCTACGTCGCATTAAATGCAGTGAAATGTCGTTCGGGGCTTCGGCCTTGTTTGATCGAGTGAATCGAGTGACACCTGTTCAATCCCGGTTGAATCGGGACGGGGTTTTATGGATTATTTCAGCATTCTCAATTTAAATAAGGAGCCCTTTTCCAACTCACCGGACCCGGAGTATTTTTTTCACTCCCATCAGCACGTCGGATGCCTTCAGAAGCTGGAGCTGTCCCTCCGATTGCGACGCGGGCTGAATGTGGTTATCGGCGACGTGGGCACGGGAAAAACAACTCTCTGCAGGCAACTCATCCGAAAATTCCGCGATGAAGACACCATCGAGACCCATCTTATCCTGGACCCTCATTTCACCACGCCCCATGAATTTCTGTCTACCGTAGCCGAAATGCTGTCCGCAGAAAAAGTGGACCAAACCGATGATGACTACCAGCTGAAAGAGCGGATAAAAAAAGTTCTTTTCAAAAAGGGCGTGGAGGAACAGAAAACCACGGTGTTGATCATCGACGAAGGGCAAAAGATCCCTGACTTCTGCCTGGAGGTGCTGCGCGAATTCCTGAACTACGAAACCAACGACTACAAGCTGCTTCAAATCGCCATTTTCGCTCAGACCGAGTTCGACAACACCCTGAAGCAGTTAGCCAATTTTGCGGATCGGATTAACCTGTACCACCGCCTCGAGCCCATGGGATTCAAGGACAGCAAGAACATGATCCAGTTCCGCCTGAACCAATCCAGTGCCGCCGCCCAGAAGCTCTCCCTGTTTACCTACCCTGCCCTCTGGGCCATCTACCGGGCCACCCGCGGGTACCCGCGCAAGATTGTCAATCTGTGCCACCGCAGCATACTGACCATGATCATTCAGAACAAATCGAAGGCCAACTGGTTTCTGGTGCAGTCCTGCATGAAACGCGCTTTTGAAGGCCCTCGCAGCCGCTCCTGGGTGTCTGTGACCCTGGTGGCGGCATGCATTGCCGCCGGCATTGTCCTGGTTCCCCGATTTCTGCCCGAAAGAATACCTTTCAAAAACGCCCCGGCACCGGTTTCGGATGACGGAGAAAGCTATCGAATCGCCGGCGGTGCACAGCAGGGGGCGACCCCTGTTCCCGTTTCGTCACCCTCCCAGACGGCCGAACCAAGCGAATCCCATGCTGGCCAGGCACAGGCGGCCAAGCCGGGCCGCGAACCGTCTGCCTCCCCCGCTCTGGAACCGGCCGCTGCAACCGGAACGGGTGACGGCTATGTGCAGGCATCGACAGCGCCTGATGCTCCGCCCCCTCAGACCGGCAGTTCGGAGAAACCCGTAGCGCATCAGCGCCCCAAGGTGCTCGGACAGCTGACGTTTCACCGCAAGGAAACCCTCGGCGGCATGATTCAGACCATTTACGGCATATTCAACAGCCAATACCTGTACGCGGTCGTTGAGATGAATCCGCATCTCACCGATCCCGACACCATCGATATCGGTGAGGTGGTCGTTTTCCCGGCGATTCCCTTACGTATCAAAGCAGAGGAGGGGCAAAAGCGCTGGTGGATCGAATTGTACCGGCGGGACGCCCTAAAAGATGCGTTCGATCTGCTGAGAAATGACCGGCAGCTGGCGCAAACATCCCGGTTGATTCCGCATTGGGAAGAATCATCGGGCCTGCAATTTTCCATCATTTCAAACGGGTATTATTACGACGAGGAAACCGCCAGGGCCAGGTTGAGCGACCTGTTGGCATCCCGCAACAGACCCGAAAGCAGACTGTTGCCGCATTGGAACGACGCAACCGTTTTTTATGCCAACCCGTATCTGGGCCCTTGAACGGAGCGTTCAACGACGAGCATTTTAATTTTTAAAACCCTCAACCCAGGTAGGATTATGTTATATCGTCCTTATAGGCGAATTCCTCACGGGCAATGCTACATCGCCCAATTCAGGAGTGTGTTAACGTGAAACAGAAAAAGCGATTAGGCGAAATGCTCATCGAGGCCGGGCTGATCAATGAGGAACAGTTGAAACAGGCCATCGTCGACCACAAGCGTACCAACATGAAGCTGGGGCAATACCTGGTTCGGGAAGGCCTTGTCAGCGGCTCTCAAGTGGCCGACATCGTTTCCAAGCAACTTAAAATAAAAAAATACATACCCGACAATTATCCCCTGGAAATCGACCTTTCCAAAACACTGCCGCTGGAACTCGCCCAGAAGTATCAGGCGGCCCCCCTGAGGAAATCGAACTTCCTGCTCACGCTGGCAATGACCGACCCCATGGATATCAACGCCCTGGACGCCATTGAGGTATACACGAACATGGAAGCCGAAACGGTTATTTGCACCTACCAGGAGCTGAACAACCTCATCGGCAGTCTCTACGGCACCTACTCCGGTCTCGACGGCGTTCTCGAAGGCATGCAGGAAATGCAGATCGAGCGCGACGACGATGGCGAAGAACCCAGGCCCTCCATGGGGGACGTCGAAGTCAGCTCCCTCCAGGACATGGCCGAGGAAGCCCCGGTGGTTCGATTGGTAAATTCGATCTTGTCCCAAGCCGTGCGCGAAGGCGCCAGCGACGTGCACATCAGCCCGGAAAAGGATTACGTCCAGGTACGCTTCAGGGTTGACGGGAAACTGCACGAACTGCCCGCCCCCCCCAAGGCCATGATCCTTTTGATTATTTCCCGCCTGAAGATTCTGGCCAACATGGATATTTCAATTTCCAGAATTCCTCAGGACGGCCGTTTTACCGTCAAAATGGATGAAAAAGAGATCAACATCAGGGCGTCGACCATACCGACGATTTACGGCGAAAACATGGTGCTGAGGCTGCTGGACACCAGCGGCGGCGTCCACTCGCTGGAAGAGTTGGGCATGTCCATGGCCGATATCAAGAAGCTCGAACCGATCATATACAAGCCCTACGGCATGATTTTGAGCACCGGCCCCACCGGCAGCGGGAAAAGTACGACGCTGTATTCCATTCTCAAGAGAATCAACCAGCCCGACATCAATATTATCACCCTGGAAGATCCGGTGGAATACAGGATAAACAAGATCCGGCAGATTCAGTTGAACCGGAAGGCCGGCATGACCTTCGCGAGCGGTTTACGTTCCATCATGCGGCAGGACCCCGATGTTATCATGGTCGGTGAGATCCGGGACCCCGAAACCGCCTCCATATCCGTTCAATCCGCCCTGACCGGCCACCGTGTGCTCAGCACCGTCCACACCAATGATTCCGCCGGAGCCATTACCCGCTTCATCGACATGGGCATCGAACCTTTTCTGGTCTCCTCGGTCATGCTGGTCTCAATTGCCCAGCGGTTGGTGAGAAAAGTCTGCCCCTATTGCAAAAAACCCTACAGGCCGTCGCAACCCGCTCTCGAATACTGGGGGCTGGACAACGTCGAGAGTGCCAACTTCATGGAAGGCAACGGCTGTTTCAATTGCATGGACAAAGGCTACAAGGGACGAACCGGTGTTTACGAGATACTGATTATCGACGAAATGGTTCAGGATATGATCCTGAAACGCCATTCCGCCCAGGAGATTTCCCGTGCGGCCCGTGAGGCCGGAACCCTGAAAACACTCAAGGACGATGCCGCCAAAAAGGTGCTGCAGGGCATCACCACCCTTGAAGAGGCCGCATCGGCGGTCATCGTATAAAATAAAATTTTTCTCCGATGATGGACGCGAATTACATCGAAGACATTTTGTATTGCATATAAACACTTTTTTTCAAAACCAATAAAAATTTTATTTTTAGTATGCCAAAATACACCTACCAAGCCATCAACGAAAGCGGGAACACCGTCAGCGGCGACCTGGAGGCCGATTCCCTCGACATGGCCAACAGCATCTTGACGTCCCGCGGGTACATTCCCTCCAAGGTCACCGAAACGGGACAGGTGGTTTCCCCCGCCTTTCTACGATGGTTAAAGGAACAATTCACCTATATCAAAACGCCGGAGCTGATTCTTTTCACCAAGCAGTTCAAAACCCTTATCAAGGCCGGGGTCCCCATTCTGAGACTGCTCAAGGTGCTGGAAAACCAGACGGAAAACGCTGCCCTCAAGGAGATCACCTTTACGGTCACCCAGGACATCGAGGAAGGCGCCAGCCTTTACGACGCTTTTCGCAAGCATCCCAAGGCCTTTTCGCCGCTCTACTGCAGCATGCTGAGGGCCGGGGAAGCCAGCGGCTCCCTTCCCGACATTATGGAACGGCTCATCTATATCATGGAGCACGAGCACAAGGTCCGGTCCGATATTCGTTCGGCGCTTTCCTACCCGGCCGTGGTGCTCGGATTCCTGGGCGTTGCCTTTTTTATTCTGCTCACCTTCGTGGTGCCGAAATTCGCGTCGACCTTTGCCAAAACAGACGTGCCTCTCCCCATACCGACACAGATCTGTATCGGCCTTTACGAATTTGTGGCCAATTACTGGCTCGTTATCACTCTTGCATTGATCGGAACGGTCGTTTTCTTGAATTATTTTCTAAGAACGGAAAGGGGAAAGCTCGCCAAGGACACCCTGTTGATGAGCATACCCGTCATCGGGCCGTTGTTCAACAAGGCCGCTATGTCTCGTTTTGCAAGCATTTTCTCTATTCTGCACGCCAGCGGGGTCGCCGTTCTGGATTGTATCCGTATCTTGACCGGCACCATCGGCAATCAGGCCATCGCCAATGAATTCGATTTGATCAGCGAGCGTCTCGAGGAGGGCCGGGGCCTCGCCGAACCCCTCAAGTCCGCCCAGTATTTCCCTCCGATTGTCATCAACATGATCGCCATCGGTGAGGAATCCGACAACCTGGAGGAGATGCTCAACGAAATTGCCCTGCACTATGATGCCGAACTGGAATACGCCATGAAAAAACTTTCGGATCTCATCGGGCCGGTCCTGACGCTCGGCCTTGCGGTCGTTGTCGGCTTTTTTGCCCTGGCCATTTACCTGCCCATGTGGAATATGTCTCAAATGGTCAAATAACAGACGGTGCCCATATAAAAGATCGTACCCATCTTTTAATCTACGTGGCTTCCGTCTTCGCTCTTCGATCTACGCCGAGACAGGTGGCCGCTATTTTTAAAATATCTATGTTATATCGACGGCGCAGCCGTGTATAACAAAAAATGCGGAGCATTTTTTGTGAAGGATATACGATTCGACATCAGCCTGTACATCATCATTCCCGTCATCTTCGCCGGGATTGCCCTGTTGGCTACCCTCGCCTCCTACAACGTCGCCGTCTACTACCTCAAACGCGGCCTGGATCCCACCTGGCCGGTGGCTTTTTGGGGAACCATCACCATTGTCGTTACCGCCATCTTCGGATTGCTGATCGTCAAGTTCATTATCGACCCGGTCAAACAATTTGCTGAATCAACTCAGGAACTGGCTGTTTTTTCGAATGCATCCAATAAGAACCTGCCGCCAGTCAAGACCGACGATATGGGACGTTTCACCCAGATTTTCAATCAGGTGACCGAAATACTTTCCCAGGTGGAAGCCCGTGAGCTTTTTCCAGAAATCGTCGGCCAGAGCCAGGCCATGCGCGCGGTGCTGAAACAGATCCTCGATGTGGCCAAAACCGATTCCACGGTGTTGATCCTCGGTGAAACCGGAACCGGCAAGGAGCTGATTGCCAAGAGCATCCATCGTCACAGTCTGAGGAGAAACAACCCTTTCGTGGCTTTCAACTGTGCCGCCATTCCCGAGGGACTGCTCGAAAGCGAGCTGTTCGGCCATGAAAAAGGGGCTTTTACAGGGGCCGTATCGAAAAAAATCGGTAAGTTCGAGGCTGCCGACAAAAGCACGCTCTTCATGGATGAGATCGGCGACATGCCCCTCGAGACACAGGCCAAAGTGCTGCGGGCCATTCAGGAGAGTCAATTTGAGCGTGTCGGAGGGGTGAAACCGGTTTCGTTCGATGCCCGCCTGATCACGGCCACCAATAAACAGATCGACCAGCTCGTGGAACTCGGACGTTTCCGTCAGGATCTCTATTTCAGGCTGAATGTTTTTACGATTGGGCTCCCTCCATTGAGAAACCGACGTGAAGATATTCCATTGCTGGTGGATCATTTTCTTGAATCTTTGGACGGCGGATACCGTATGTCATCCGAAGCCATGCAGCTGTTGACCGCCTACCATTGGCCCGGCAACGTGCGTGAGCTTGAAAACGCCGTCGAGGCGGCCACGGTTTTGGCCCAAGACATGATCGAACCGCGGCACCTGCCTTCCGGAATTTCCATGCGCTACGCCAAAACAGGCTCTGCAAGCCAAAAAATAGATCCGTTATCCAGCGACCAGGACCTGGACCATCGACTCAGGGAGCTTGAAAAAGGTATCATTATCGATGCGTTGAAACAAACCGACGGGGTTCAAAAACATGCGGCAGACTTATTGGGCATCAAGGAACGCAGCCTCTGGCATCGCATTAAAAAATATGAGATCGACGTGGCCTCATTCAAACAACAAAACTTGTAGATCGTTCCCATCAATAATTGTAGGATCGCTACAATTATTGCAGTACGACCAATGTGGTGAAATTGTTGCGATTAATTTGATTTGCGTTTCAACCCGAACTGCATGAGATCTAACACATTGAATAATAAGCATGTTTTTTATTTTTTATTGAATATTTTCGGCAAAGCCCAAAAATAATGCAGTCTAATCGTAACGGTGGCACTGAATATGCTTTCAATTAGCCTTAAATAGCGAGCGAATTTCCCCTCTTTTTTAGGGGTGGGCAGCGGGGCGTGTTCAGTGATTTTACCGCTAATCAATCTCAACTGTAAGGAACGAATGTTAAGGAGCAGATGATGGTCGATAAAGAGAAGCAAAAAAAGAACGAGGATGGTTTTACCCTGGTAGAGGTTATCGCGGTACTGGTCATTTTAGGTATTCTGGCGGCAGTTGCGGTCCCCAAGTTTTTCGACATGCAGGACAAGGCCCGTGAAAAGGCCGTGGACGGCGCGATCGGCGAACTCAACGGACAGGTGGCGCTTGCCTTCGCCCAGAATGCCCTGAACGGTGGGACCGCTGGAGAATATGAAGGCTTCAACGGGTATTTGGGGCCGGATTTTACAGTCGAAATACCCTCTGGAACAGCTACCACGCAGGGGGGGGCAGACATTAACCCACCGGTCAGCGGGACGATTGCCGTCGATGCCAGTCCAGGCTCCTACGCGCTTGTTTGGACAGACGGCGACACCTCCTCGCCGGGCTATTACACCCGAGGTGCCTACACACCTTAATCGGCCGGACTCTTTTTTTCAGGCCCGTTTGTGACAATGGGCCCCTCTTTCTTCAAATGGCTGGGCGCAGAGAAAAACAGCCGGCAGAAGCCTGTCGGCATTTTCTCTTAGCGCCTGGCTTGTGTTGAACAAAGGAGCGATGAAAGTCTGCCAACCCGAAAATAGCGACGGCTACACATTTGTCGAGGTGCTTATCGTGATGGTCATCATCGCCATCGTCAGCGCGGTCATCATCACCCGATCCAGCGACCTGTCGACCGGTCTGGTATCCCAGTCCGAAATCATGAAAACCCATATCCGCTACGCCCAGACGCTTGCCATGAGTGCCGGGGGCAGCGATGTTTACGGTATCAAGTGTAGTGCCGATACCGATGAATACTGGCTTTTTCAGGGCAGCAATCCGGACGGCAACATCATCCAGTTGACCGATGATCCGTCGTACGATACCGACGGGGACGACAAACTCGAGCTCGCAAGCAAAAAAATACAGACTAGTGCCTTTACGGTCTATTTCGATGAGAGGGGCATCCCCTACAGCGCCTACACGGACAAAAGCACCAACACGCCGTTAACGTCCGACCTGGCCATTGTTCTGACACCGGCCGGGGAGGCCTCCCCCACCCAGACCATAACCGTCACCGAACTGACCGGGTTTATCCCATGAGGACGTTCAGCCGATTTTGTATGCACAATGGTAAACGAGGGTTTACCCTGCTGGAAATCATCGTCACCCTTATTTTGATCTCCATCACCGGTGCGCTGATGTTCCCGGTGCTGCGAACGAATCTGACCAGCAGTGCGATTCCCGTCAGGCGCGTGGAAAACCAGTACCGCCTCGTTCAGGAGATGGACCGCCTGACCGGGCTCTACCGCAGCGAAATATACAAGGACACGTTGGACATCAATGTGTTTAAAGCCAGCAGCGTCGACACGAGCCCTCTGGTTGTGGCCGGCGAAACGGGCTTCCTCGCAGCGGGACAGATCACCGGCAATGCGTACGCGTCCCAGTCAACAAGCATTCTCAGGGTGACCTTGTCCGACGGCGACCAGAGACTGGTCGCTTTTTTTACCGAATAATAATACAATCGCTGGACGCGATTTTATTATGTGACGCGGCTTCCGTCTTCGCTCTTTGAGCTACGCCGAGACAGGTCGCCGCTATCACACTAAGACAAGCAAATTGGGTTACGAACGATCATTGATAGATGAATTGAAACGTTGGTTTTAATCGCTATGCGTGTTTTTAGGCGTACGCTTGTCTTAGAAAGCGGGTATTTTGTAAATCATTTGGAAAAATGAACAAACGTTTCTCCCACCGGGGCAGACAAAAAAAAACGGGCAACCAGCGGGGTTTCAGCCTGGTGGAGCTGGTGGCCAGCCTGGTGATCGCCGGCATCCTGGCCGTCGCCCTCCTGAGCGTCGTGTCCACGGCCATGGATGGCTACGTCTTCGGTAAAAACGCGGCTGACATATCGCAGAAAGCCCAGTTGTCGCTCGCCCGCATGCGCTGCGAACTCCTGAACGCCACCGCTATTACGACGGCCACGGCGGACAGGATTGCCTTTTCCAACCGGTACGGTAATTACATCCTGGAGAGGACCGGCGGCAGCATTACCCTGGAACAGACCAGCGCACCGGCCGTCGGCGCCAAGACGCTCGTGGACGGCCTTCCGGTCGACTATGGCAGTGATCGGCTTTTCACCTTTGCAAAAGTGCCGTCAGCAGGAGTCTGGACCACGGCTGATGATATCGCCGACCTGTTTGCCATCGATATCACCTTGAAATTCAACGATTACAACGGCACTTTCCAGACAACCGTAAACCCCAGGGGAAACCGCCTGCGTGAGGCACCGAGGATGCTTTGATACTATGGCTGCGCGCTATTTTGACGTGAAAAATGCGTTTAAGAGTCAGAACAATTCAAACGGCGCCGTCATGCTGAC